>NZ_DATFKB010000195.1:0-8518 GCF_035268865.1 Salinivirga sp.
TAAATCATTCAGCGCTTTTCCCATCATAGGGCCGCCACTGACCACTTTGCCTGTATCTTCGGGGAAACCACCAGCAGCTTCAATGAGGTTTTCTACCGGTGTACCAATGCGAACCATCAGGTTTGAGGGCTTCTTAACAGATTTACCCGTAACGGTAACCACGCGTTCAATTAGCGGCTTGTTCTTTTGGACGGCTTCATAAACGGCAAAGGCGGTACCTACGTTTTGCACCACTGCACCCACCTCTATGGGTAGTTTACCCGAGGGCACTTCACGATTCATTACAGCCTTAATTAATTGTTTCTCACCGCCTTGTGGGTATTTTACTTTCAGCGGCACAATGTCAATTCCCGGATACTCGACCGAAATTTTTCTGAGTTCTTCGATAGCATCGGGTTTATTGTTTTCAATACCAATAGCTGCTTTTTGTACACCTAAGGCAGTCATCAGAATACGAATACCCATCATCATTTCATGCTTTTTCTCAAGCATCAGTCTGTGGTCGGCCGTGAGATATGGTTCGCATTCTACGCCATTGATAAGGAGCATTTCTGCTTTTTTACCTTCAGGCACCATTAGTTTTACATGGGTAGGGAAAGTTGCTCCACCCAAACCAACAATACCGGCAGCATTAATTTTATCTACGATTTCTTTTTGGTTGAGGTTAATGTCCTTTTTCAGATCATTTGACTGGTCAATTTGTTCCTCCCATTCGTCACCTTCTACTTTTATGATGACGGCCTGACGACGATACCCACTGGCATCGTAAACATTATCGATTTTTTGTACTACGCCCGATACAGATGAATGAATGTTGGCCGATACAAAACCACCGCTTTCGGCAATTACCGTACCTACTTTAACCTCATCTTTACGTTTTACCAGAACTTTAGCCGGAGCTCCTATGTGTTGAGCCACCGGTATACTTACGGTTTCGGGCAGAGGTAGTTTCTCTATGGCAGCTCCGGCTGAAAACTTATTCTCTTCCGGATGCACACCGCCTATTTTAAATGTCTTTAACATCAATACCTCCTGTATTAATTGTTTTGATTATTATTGTTTTCTGTTTTGTTTTCGCTATCCTGATCTTTTTTTTCCTGTTTTTCAGGATTTTGCTTTTTAGCCTCGGGCTTCTGCTGCTGAGTTGCAGCTTTGGCAGTTGTTGCAGCTTTGGCCTTAGCCGGGTCTGCTTTTGGTTTGGCCTTGCGTGGTGGAAAATTATCTTCCAAAATAGCTCCTGTTGGACAAACTGGTGCACATTTGCGGCACAATTTGCATTTCTCGTAGTCGATGTAAGCTAGATTGTTTTCCATGGTAATGGCATCAAACGGACACTCTTTTACACATTTTCCACATCCAATACAAGCCACTGAACATGCTTTTTTAGCTACACCGCCTTTATCTTGATTTACGCAGCTAACGTATATACGGCGCTCTTTTTTACCACGATTACGTAATTCAATAATGTCGCGTGGACAAGCTTCAACACAGGCCCCGCATGCAACACAATTGTCTTTAATTACAGGTAGTCCTGTTTTTTCGTCCATGTAAATAGCATCAAAGTCGCAAGCCTCCACGCAATCGCCTTCTCCGAGACAGCCATAGGGGCAATCGGTTTCACCTGTATAGAGATTATGCGCAATTACACACGAGGAGGCTCCTTCATAATTTGTGACTCTTTTTCTGTGTTCGGGTGTACCATTGCAGCGAACCACCGCTATTTGAGGTTCTTTTTCTTCAAGCTCTTTGCCCAAAACTTTGGCTACGGCATTCATTGTGTCGTTTCCACCAACAGGGCAGTTGAAATCCGAGATATCATCTGATTTTACCAGTGCTTCGGCAAAGTTTCTGCAACCCGGAAATCCACATCCACCACAGTTTGCGGCAGGTAATATCTCTTCCACTTGATCGATTCTGGGATCTTCGTAAACCTTAAACTTTTTCGCAATAAAAAAGAGCACTACTGCTGCTACAGCTCCAAGTGCACTTAAGGTAATTACGGTGTAAATAATAATGTCACTCATTGAATTATGTGTTTTTCAGGTAAAACGAAAATTGTTTTTGTATTTTGTTGCTCATTAGCTTTAATATGAGGTAGTAAGGCACTAATGTTCCTAATGCCACAAGTCCGGCTACTGGTTCTGAATAATTGAGTACAGTGAACGTAACTACCGTGCCCAGTACTATTAAAAATGGTAAGATGTAACCCAGAAAAAGAGCCTTGAAACCAATACTTTCAGCTCCGGTAACCGTAACATGGTCTCCTTCCTGATATGTTCTGCCTGATGTGCTAACATCAATAAATTTCTCTTTAACGTCAGAAAGATTGCATTTACCATTAAGTTGGCATGATGCACAGGCAGCTTTATTTATGATTTTTACGGTTGCTCCGGATGAAGATGATTTTACTATTACGCCTTCATGTTCTATCATCGTATACTCCAAATTGGTGAATCTTCACGCAAAAGTATATATGTTTTAAAAAATTTTCTGCTTTAAAGCACCCTTTTTGACTATTTATAGCCTAATTTATTTTGAGTTTAAATAAAATGTTAATCTGGCTTTTGTGGCGGTTTAATAGTATAAATTGAAGCCAAATGAATAAACGAAATGTAGTAAGGAAAAAGGTACTTGTTTATAAAACAATTGAATTATAGTGCAATATAATTTAAACCATTCAAACTGCCCTATATTTACTTAATGTAAAAGATAATTATTTTCTGTAAGCTTATTTTGATGTTTTTAATAGAAGGTTTTTTGAAACAATACAGATTTACAGGTGTTTAAACAAAAAGTGCTATAAGAAGTCGTCGTATGACTTAAATTTTAAAGTAATATTTATTACTGTTCAAAAGCACTGCCAAAAATAGTTCTTGCCCAGAAAAAACCTGCTTAAGTATCTTTTTAAATTATGGCATGTGCTTTATCTAAAAATGGGGACAGGGACATGAAAAAAAGAAACACAAAATACCAGGCATTACGCATTGCCATAATTTTTGCATTGTTGGGTATCGCATGGATTCTGAGTTCTGATTTGTTGCTATCCAATATTGCAAAGAGTTTCCACGAATACGAACACATTCAGACCTATAAAGGGTGGTTTTTTGTGGTCATAGTGGCCATCATATTATACTACCTTGTAAAGTACCAATTGGCTCTTAATAACAAACTTTCGGATGAGCTTCTACAACACGAAATGAAGTTCAAAAACACTATGGAAAACATGCTGGAGGGTGTTCAAATCATAGATTTTAATTACCGTTATAGTTATGTGAATGATGTCGCAGCGCGCCATGGGATGAAGCGTAAAGAAAAACTATTGGGAAATACGATGATGGAATGCTATCCGGGCATTGAAAAAACCGAAATGTTTCAGAAGTTAGAGCAATGCATGCATAATCGAAAGTACCATAAAATGGAAAACAGGTTTGAATTGCCCGATGGTAGTTCTGGATGGTTTGAATTGGGTATACAGCCTGTTCCTGAAGGAATTTTTATTTTATCGAACGATATTACAGACAGGGTAGAAGCAGAGCAAAAAAATAAAGAAGCCCAGCAGCGGTTAATTGAAGCTCAACGCATGGCTAAAATGGGCGATTTTACCTGGGACGTGCAAACCGGTGAGGTTACCTGGTCAGAAGCATTGCTTGATATGCTTGGATACCCCAGAGACCAGGAGATTGATTTTGATATGATTAATACCCTGATTCACCATCCTGATGACTTAGAGTCTGTAACCAATTGGTTATATAGTAGTTTGGAGTCCGGCTCCGAAATACTGGAACCGCATGAGTACCGAATAAAAGATAAAAATGGTGAGGTGATTTATGTGTGCACTCAGGGAAAAATTAATATTCAAAAAGATGGTAAAAAAACAATATTTGCTACGATACAGGATATTACTAATTTAAAAGAAAATGAGCTTAAACTTGAAGAGAGTGAGAAACGGTATAAAAACCTTTTCATGCAGTCTCCTGATGCTATTTTCATTAACCAGCAAGATGTAATAGTACTGGCCAATAAAGCATTTGTTAACCTTGTAAATGCTGAACAAATTGAAGATGTGATCGGAAAATCTCCATTTGATTTCTTCCATCCCGATTATCACGATCATGTAAGAGATAAAATACATAAAGTTCGAGAAGAGGGAATTGAAATATCTTCTTATGAAGAACAGATACGCTCACTTAAAGGAAGTGTAATTGACGTTGATGTGCATCGTTCGTCGTTTGAAAATGAAGGTTTTACAGGTATACATGTGATTTTGAGAGATATTACAGAAAGCAAAAGGGCTAAACAAGCGCTAATTGAGAGTAAAAGGCAATTAAATACTGTTATGGGAAATCTGCCGGGTATGGCATACCACACAACTCTTGATGCTCAATGGCCTATGGAGTTTGTAAGCGAAGGCTGTTTTGATTTAACTGGTTATACAACAGGAGAATTAACAGGATCAAAACATATAACTTTCGGAAATATTATTATTCCAGAAGATAGGGACAATGTATGGAAAACAGTCAATGAAATGATACGCAAAGCCAGGCAGTTTGTGTTAGAATACCGTATACAAAAAAAAGATGGTAGCATAAGATGGGTATGGGATAAGGGAATAGTTCTGCAAAAAGAAGGCGGTGAAAAATACTCAATTGAGGGTTTTATAATTGATATTACAGACAGAAAAGAGGCAGAAAAAGCCCTGGAAGAATACCAAAATGAACTTGAAGTAAAAGTGCAGGAACGCACAGAAGAACTGGAAGCCTTTGCATACTCCGTTAGTCATGACCTGCGTGCACCTTTGAGAGCCATTAATGGTTTTAGCGATATATTATTGGAAGAGTATGCAACTGATTTGGATGATGAAGGGAAAAGGTTGGCTAAGGTAATACAGAAAAATTCCCGTAACATGTCAATGCTGATTGATGACTTGCTTACCTTCTCAAGGGCTGGCAGAAAAGCAATTCAATTAACGAACATTAATATGCAAGAAATGGTGAAGTCTGTATATTACGAAGCTACCACTGAAGAAAAACGTAAAAACTTAGAATTAATCGTTAGAGAAATTCCCAATTGTATGGCAGATACAAGCATGATGCGGCAAGTATGGATGAACTTGTTATCGAATGCCATAAAATATTCTTCAAAAACAGATAAACCCCGAATTGAAATAAACTGGAAAGAGGGAAATTCAAAGCTTATTTACTGCATTAAGGATAACGGTGTGGGCTTTAACGAACAATACATCGACAAACTTTTTGGCGTATTTCAAAGGTTACACAATGTAAAAGATTTTGAAGGTACAGGTGTTGGTTTGGCCCTTGTGCATAGAATTATAAAAAGGCATAATGGCGAAATATGGGCCAAAGGAGAAGAAAATAAAGGCGCAACTTTTTGCTTTTCAATTCCGAAATAAACCAAACAATAAAATATGATACATGAAGAATGCGAAATACTCATTGTAGAAGATAACCCGGAAGATGCTGAACTTATGCTTCGGTCTTTAAAAAAGATGAATCTTGCGAACCAGGTTATTCATCTGGAAGACGGAGCTGAAGCACTCGATTTTATATTAACCCAGGGGATATATGCTCAACGGAAAAATATCATTGCACCCAGGGTTGTGCTACTCGATTTAAAACTTCCTAAAGTACATGGTCTGGAGGTATTGAAGGAAATAAAATCTAATCCTGAGACCAAAAATATACCTGTCGTAATTATAACATCTTCACGAGAGGACCCGGATATTAAAAAAGCATATGACCTCGGCGCCAATAGTTATATTGTTAAACCTATTGATTTTAAGGAGTTTATGACCACCTTAAGTCATATTGGTTTTTATTGGATGGTTGTTAATGAGCGTCCGAATTAAATAGTGCCTGCAAGAAAACTTTAATAACTGCGTTATGACCATTTTGAAAACAGTCACTTACGAAAGTAAACTCCTTGATTTTCAAAATGGTCAAGCCTTGTTCTTGAAGTTTTATTACTAGGCACACGCAAAACCAGGTAGTTTTCTAGCTGAGACTAAATATATAAGTTATGAATGAAAAAGTAAAAATATTAATTGCAGAAGATCTTGATTCTGATGCGGAACTTGCAATCAGGGAACTTAAGAAGGAGTTCAATGATATAAGCACACAGGTTGTGGATACTGAAGATGAATTTAAAGTGGCTTTGGACAAATTTGAGCCAGATGCTGTTGTTTCAGATTACAGGATGCCATCTTTCAATGGTCTTAAGGCATTGGAAATTACCAAAGAGTTAAAACCTTTTTTGGCATTTGTAATTCTTACCGGCTCTATGAACGAAGATACGGCAGTGGAATGTATGAAAGCCGGAGCCGATGATTATGTGATCAAGGAGCATATCAGAAGGTTGGGCCCTTCGGTGAAAGGAGCTCTTAGGCAGAAACAAATTGAAAAAGAGCATTTCAGGTCACAGGAAAATTTAAAAGAGAGCGAAGCACGCTACAGGTCGCTTATTGAAAACTCAAACGATGGAATTCTTTTAATGCTCGATTCTAAGATTATCATGGCAAATAAAATGCTGGAGGAGCTATTTGAATACTCGCTTGAGGAAGTAATACAACCCGATTTTGATATCATGACCTTGATTGAACCAGCAAGTCTACCATCGATTAAGCAGAGACTGGAGAAGGCCCAAATGGGGATTTATGAAAATTCAAAACAGGAATTTCAGGGTTTAACCAAAAGTGGTAAAATCATTGATCTGGAATCTTCTCTAAGTTACATTAATACAAAAGAGGGACTAATAACTCAGTCAATTATAAGAGATATAACAGAACGAAATGCCGATAAAAGAGCACTTATTAAAGCCAAAGAAAAAGCTGAAGAGAGCGATAAGCTTAAATCTGCTTTTTTGTTGAATATCAGCCATGAAGTAAGAACACCTTTAAACGGAATCCTGGGTTTTGTAAACCTTTTGACCTCCGCAGATATGGATGAAAGCAAAAAGTTGTTATATGCGGAAAAAATCAAAAATAGTAGTTACAGGCTAATGAATACAATTACAGATATCATTGAACTGTCACGTATTGAAACTGACCAGTTGCAATACAAAGAATCAAAGATAGATCTGGAAGAGTTTATTGATGAACTGCACAAAGAATTCGAGGATGAAGCAGAGCAAAAAGGACTGAAGTGGAATGCAAATATCTCCGAACAATTGAACTATTACATTTTTACCGACAGAGAAAAGCTGAACCAGATTTTGTATTACCTTTTAAATAATGCCCTAAAATATACTAATAAAGGCGAGATTGGTATGGAATGCAATGTAAATGGCAATAATCTTGAAGTTCAGGTAAAAGATACAGGTATAGGGATTCCTGCTGATCGACAGAGTGCTGTTTTTGATCGTTTTGTTCAGGCCGATACCAGTATGTCGAGGGATTATGAGGGTACCGGGCTCGGACTTACTATAAGTCAGGGGCTGGCAGAATTGTTGGGCGGTGATATTACCCTGAAATCGGAGAAAGGCCAGGGTTCTATTTTTAAGTTAGTATTACCATGTAAAACAGAAGCTAAAACTAATGTAAAACAAGAAATTGAAACCCATAACCTTGACGATGTAAAGATATTGATTGTCGATGATGAAGAAACATCATTAATGTATCTGGAAGTGCTTTTATCAGACTCTTTTAATGAAATATTAGTCGCAAAAAACGGATTCGAAGCTATTGAGCTTTGCAAGGGTAATCCGGATATTGATATTATTTTAATGGATCTAAAAATGCCTCAAATGGATGGTTATACTGCCACACAGGAGATCAGGTCTTTTAATCGCGATGTCGTCATTATCGCTCAATCTGCACACGCTTTTGATGAAAATATTAAAAAGGCGCTTGATTTGGGTTGTAATGACTATATCACCAAACCGGTGAGCCATAAAAGAGTTTTACAAAAAATAGAGAAGTTTTTAAACTAAAAATCACAACTATCCGAAGCTTTATAGTTTTTTGTGCTTATTACAATATATATTGAAAAAATACAAGCTATTTCTTATCTGAATTTGTTCTCAAAGTTGTAATTTTTGAGATAGTACATTCATTACACCGCCATTTATGGCGGTGACAAGTTACCGTTGCTGCTTAGGGCTTTAGCCAGGAACTTTTTCTATATAGATTAGGTTCTAGGCTGAAGCCTTACCGCTCTTGATTCTTACCTAAATCCACGCCATAAATGGCGTGGTAAGTCATCTGTATGTAATTTTATAATATCAGGTTTAAACGAATTAATAGCAATTGACTTGAAAAACCACTTTTTTTCTGGCGATTTCAAAAAAAATGTCCCAATAATAATCGGTTATAACTATTGTTGACCTTTTTATTTAAAAAGTTTCGGATGAATGTGATGCGAAAGCATATAAGTTCAGTTTTTGGGCTAATGGATTTGCATATAATTTTAGAAATATTTTGAAGAAATACAGCAATTGAAGTTAGCCTGAAGGTATTTGTGTAATATTTTACCCTGCTTTAGAAAGGTATTTTAGATCAGTTGAA
>NZ_DATFKB010000196.1:0-8485 GCF_035268865.1 Salinivirga sp.
TTGAACTCAAAATGGGTCAGGTTGTAATTAATGCCTGCGGCATAGCTCAAATTGTCAAATTGTTTGTTCAATTTGGCAGCCCTTTCCAGGTAAACAAAGGTTGTATCATCATTTT
This sequence comes from Salinivirga sp., assembly GCF_035268865.1. GTDB lineage: Bacteria > Bacteroidota > Bacteroidia > Bacteroidales > Salinivirgaceae > Salinivirga. The sequence goes on from NZ_DATFKB010000196.1 coordinate 116, forward strand.
CACTTACAATCGGTGTGGTGAACCAATCCCGGTAAGATTGCGTGTTGAGCCAGCCAAGGTCATATCGAATGCCGGCATGGGCAATGAATTGTTCATTGACCCGCCATTTATCATATACAAACAAACCACTTGTAAATTGGTCGTAAGCCGGAATAATGAAATTCCATCCGCCAATCTCATTTTGCTGATAATTGGATTGAATCCCAATTTTAATCTGATGTTCCCCGGCCTTTAAATTATCCGATACATTAAGAGTAGCTGTATGCTTATTAAACCAACGCTCTCTTGTTTCAGGAATACCCAGTTGGACAGGCAAACTGTCAGGCATAAAACCATGATTTGTATAAGGCCCATGCTCTTTCCGAAGGTTATTTTGCCAACCTGCATTAAGTTCAAAATGGTGTTTTTGTTTGTGAACCGATAACAGGTAATAAGCCTTCAAATGCTGCACTTGTTGATAGGGCAATTGAATATCCCTGGCGCTTTTATCATGCAGTTTTTTATCCACCTGCCTTGGTTCCAAACCATGGGCATTGGCAAAAAAACCAGATTTTGCATGATAAACACTAAGGTTGATAGTCGATTGCAAACTGTCGGATTTAATTCCAAAAGTGGTGTTTATGCTACCTTCTTGTCCGGCCGTATTTCTCATACGTTTATTTTTCAGTTCAACCGGAAAGTTGTAAACATTCACCACATTGGTCGGTACCTTATAGTCACCATAGTCAGCCCAGCTTAACCGGGCATTGAAGTAGTGCTTTTCATTCCTGCCAAATAAATTAAGCGAACTGCCGATTTTATTATTGATACTTTCACCCAATAGATTTACATCACCACCAAAAGTGTTTTTCGATGGCACAAACGAGTTCTTGAGGTTGATTACACCGCCAATGGCATCGGAACCGTACATTAATGAAGCAGCACCTTTAATGACTTCAGCCTCGGAAATACTGTGCTGATTGATTTCCAGCCCATGGTCAGCTCCCCATTGCTGGGCTTCATGCTTGATACCATTTTCAGCTACCACTACGCGGTTGAAGCTCAGCCCGCGCAATACGGGCTTGGACAGGCCGGCACCCACGTCCATAGAAGAAACACCGGGCAACCTCCTTAAAGATTGCATTAAACTACCACCCAGGTTCTGCTCGAGAAACTGATGATTGACAATCTCTATGTTTTGAGCCTCTTGGCGACGCTTCTCGTTTGCATGGTGATCTACCACAACTACTTCCTGTAAATGCTCAACAGCAGGATTGAATTGTAGCGTAACATGCAAATCTTTGTTTAACTCAATTTGCTTTTCAATATCTTCGCAGCCAATAAAAGATGACATAAGGGTATAGTTCCCGGCAGGTATCTGCATAAAACGGAATAATCCTTCGGAGTTACTTAAACCGTGTTTTTCTATCGGTTGTAACTTTACAATAACTCCGGTTAAAGGGTTTCCTTCCTGATCAAGCACTTTTCCACTTACCTCATAATGTTGACTGGAAATATTATTCGACAGCAGGATAAAAATCGCTGCGATAAATAAATTTCTCATGCCACACTTTTAGACAATTAATAGTTTGATTAAATATCGAAACTACAATAGTGGTGGCGCCCGAAGTTGTTTCTGGGTTCCGGAGAAAGAATTTATGAATGTTGGATAGTAATCACTATTGGTGACGGGTCGAATATCTGGCTTGGGTGTTGAATAATATATTTCGGGTTTATCGGAGATGGCAAATTCGTAGTCAACAACGGGACAAACATCTATTGTTTGTTTAATTTGAAAATCTCCAAAGGGCTCATCATCGTGGTCGCATTCATGATGATGATTTTGGTGGCTGAAATGTTGATGGGCTTGATTTCCCGGTAAGTGATATTCTAAAACATGCAAAAAGCGGTATTGCATTGGCAATACAAATACCAAAACCAAAAGGATTGCTAAATATTTTTTGTTTGAACTATGCACCTGTTTCTTCTATTTTTCAATGGCTATATGGAGCTTACCATCATAAAATCACAATTCCCTGACAAAACAAAGGTAAAAATGTTTACGCTAAGTTCCCCTTAAACCGATATGTAAATCTAAAACTTATCCAATAACAGCAATTTCAAAATTAATTTATAACCGATCAATGAGCTGTTAATGAATGTTTTACAAAAAACGATAAAAATTAATTTTCGGGTTATTTTCGTAAAGTTATTAATTAACGTAAAAAACATCATATCAACGAGTTACTTAATCATATCAACTTCTGGTAAGCAATTGACCTCCCCACTTTTTTCTTGATAAAAAAGTGGGGCAAAAAATCAAGATCAAATTACGCTTCACCCCGCTCTGTTCAATAAATTAAATGACAAATAAAAGCTGGACAAGCCTCTTTTATGTCATTTATATTGATTGAACATTCACTCCAACGCTGGCTCGCCAATTTGATCAGGCCACCCCGCTTTGGGCTTTGTCGTTGATGAAGTGGATAACAGTTGCTTTTCCAGCCGCATGAAGAAAAATGCGTTAAGAAAATCTGCTTGTTATGGCGTCAAAGTTTGCGATGTTTGAGCTCCGATTTTTCAGAAAAAATCGGAGTGAGTTCGTAAACTTTAGCCATAACGAGTAGATTTTTAGCATTTTTCTGTAAGCGGCGGGTTTTTTTTTGGTTATCTTTTTTTTGACCTGTAGCAAAAAAAAGTAACAGCAATTTGTAATACAGTTAATATTTTTATTTGAATCACCTTGTAACTATTTGATTTAAAGCCCATTATGCAAAACAGTATGAAAGCACCCGGAGAAACCGGGTTCACAGTCTCATAATTTTATTATGTTTGAGGATTCGTAATTTTTTAAAAGCGGACAGGGTGACTCACCTTTCCATAAGTCCGCTTTGCTTCTGCTAAAGTATTAGTAATCTGGCTCCAATAATGAAGTATTATATAAAGATGATTTTTTCTTACTATATTCGTTGCTCAAATTGTGATTTATGCAAAGAAACAAAATACTCGTAACCGGTGGTACAGGCTATATCGGTTCGCATACAGTTGTGGAACTCCAGGAAGCCGGGTTTGAGGTGGTGATTGTAGATAATCTCTCGAACTCTGAAGCAGAGGTTGTAGAGCGCATTGGGAAAATTACCGGAACAGCGCCCAAATTTTACAAGGCAGACATGACAGTCAAAGAGGAGGTTGCTGCAGTATTTGAGCAGGAATCACCTTTTGCGGCAGCTATTCATTTTGCCGCCTACAAAGCTGTGGGCGAATCAGTGGAAAAGCCGCTGATGTATTACGAGAATAACCTTAATTCGCTAATGAACCTGTTGTGGTTTGCGGACCAACATAAGATGCAAAACCTCGTGTTCTCAAGTTCATGCACGGTTTACGGGCAACCGGACCAACTTCCCGTAACCGAGCAAACACCGGTGATAAAACCTGAGGCGCCATATGGCAACACAAAACGCATCAGTGAAGAAATCATCCAGGACTTTACAATTGTTCAGGAAAATTTTTCGGGCATTGCCCTTCGTTATTTCAATCCCATTGGTGCACATCCGTCAGCACTGATTGGCGAATTGCCCAGGGGTGTGCCCAATAACCTTGTCCCATTTGTAACACAAACAGCAGCTGGACTACGCGAACAGCTAAAAGTTTTTGGCAACGATTACAATACCCCGGACGGGACCTGCATTCGCGATTACATCAATGTAGTAGATCTGGCAAAGGCTCATGTGGCAGCCATCAAACGTCAACTGACCGGAAAAACCAAAAACAATTACGAAGTTTTTAATCTTGGCACAGGCACAGGCGCCTCGGTACTCGATGTGGTTAAGGGATTTGAAAGCGCCACAGGCGTAAAACTTAATTATGCCATGGCGCCCCGTCGTCCCGGTGATGTGGAGCAAATTTATGCCAATGCATCAAACGCTGAAAATGAACTGAACTGGAAAGCCGAAAAAACACTGGAAGAAACACTGGCTTCGGCATGGGAATGGGAGAAAAAATTACGGAATATACAATAACTCAAAATAAATAATTTACTTTGAGATTCTATAAGCAAAAAAATAGGTTGAATACAAAATAAAACCCAATGAAAAAAACAATTCTTATAACCGGCGGAGCAGGATTTATCGGATCGCATGTGGTGCGCCGTTTCGTAAATAAATATCCTGACTATACCATCGTAAACATGGATGTGCTCACCTATGCCGGCAACCTTGAAAACCTTAAGGACATTGACGATAAGCCCAATTATATTTTTGAAAAAGCCGACATCACCGACGAAAAAGCAGTAAACGCCCTGTTCGAAAAATATAAATTTGACGGAGTGGTTCATCTTGCTGCCGAATCACATGTAGATCGTTCTATAGAAGACCCAATGGCCTTTATCCGCACAAATGTTTTTGGAACTGTTGCGCTACTCAATGCAGCCCGCGCAGCCTGGAAAGACAATATGGAAGGCAAACTGTTTTATCACATTTCTACAGACGAAGTCTATGGTTCGCTTGGCAACACGGGATTATTTACCGAAACCACAGCTTATGACCCTAAAAGCCCGTATTCGGCAGCCAAAGCAAGTTCAGATCATTTTGTACGGGCCTATCACAACACTTACAACCTACCCATAGTCATCACAAATTGCTCAAATAACTATGGTCCAAATCAATTCCCTGAAAAACTAATTCCGCTGGCGTTCAACAACATTAAAAACATGAAACAGATTCCCATTTACGGGAAAGGTGAAAATATTCGCGATTGGCTCTATGTAGAAGACCACGCGGCAGCAATCGACCTTGTTTTTCACAAGGGAAAAAATGGCGAAACATACAATATTGGTGGTAAAAACGAATGGACCAACATCGACCTGATCCGGGAACTTTGTAGCATAATGGACAAAAAATTAAACCGTGAGCCAGGAACATCTGCCTCATTAATTACGTTTGTAAAAGACAGGGCGGGTCATGATAAACGCTATGCAATTGACTCCGATAAAATAGAAAAGGAACTGGGCTGGGAACCTTCACTGCAATTCAGCGAAGGGCTTGAAAAAACCGTAGATTGGTACATGGCCAATGAAAATTGGCTCAAGCATGTAATTTCAGGCGATTACCAGGCCTATTACGACAAAATGTATAAAGACCGATAAAAATGTTCGGAATATTCGGGCACAAGAAAAAACTGGCAGACCTCGGGCAGGTGGGAATCGATATGCATTCTCATCTCATCCCTGGTATTGATGATGGTGTGAATGACATGGATGAAAGCCTAAGATCAATAAGGCTTTTACACAATGCAGGCTATACCCATCTTATTACCACACCACACATCATGAGCGATTATTTTCCGAATAGCCCCGAAACCATAATCAGCGGACTTAAACAAGTGCGCGAGGCTGTAAAAAAGGAAGGAATACCAGTAAAAATTGACGCAGCAGCAGAATATTACCTGGATTATCCCTTTTTTGAAAATTTTGATAAAACAAAACACCTTGCCATCAATGACCGGTTTCTGCTTTTTGAATTATCATTCCTAAATCCGCCCGAAATATTAAACGAAATTATTTTCCGCATACAAACTGCCGGTTACATACCAGTATTGGCTCACCCCGAGCGCTACAGCTACTGGTTTCGCAACTTCGACCAATTCTACAAACTCAAAGACCGGGGTGTTTGGTTGCAACTTAATATAAACTCCTTTGCAGATGAATATGGTGTACCTACGCGCAAACTGGCTGAAAAAATGATCAAAGCAGATATTGTAGATCTGTTAGGATCAGATTTTCACCGGCCACAGCACATTGACAGTATGCAGAAAGCGCTGGGTAATAAACACCTTGGTAAACTGATCAATTCAGGCAAGCTACGTAATGCAGAGCTGATCAGCTAAAACCAGCTTACATAAAATCGTAACATCAACTATTTACATCTGAATTTGTTATAAACAATAACACCCGCTTACGTTGTTGTAAATGTGGATTTTAAAGCCAGCAGAATACCAAACCTGATTATGGCCTAAATTCCGTAACACTAAAAAAACGTTTTATGCTTAGATATCTATTTTGGTTAAGTATTACCATCGTATTTCTGTCTTGCAACAAACAGGTTCAAACAGAACCGAAGAAAACAGTAAATCGCGACTTAACAGAAATTAAAAACTCAGACACATTAAAAGCCATGGTTACTTATAGTGCCACAAGCTATTTTTTATACCGCGGGCAACCCATGGGTTATGAATATGAGCTATTAAAACGGTTAGGTAAACAATTAGATGTAAACATTGAGATCAAGGTTACGCAAAACCTGAACAACATGCTCGAAGCATTGAACAATGGTGAAGTAGATATAGTTGCCCATGGCCTTGCTGTTACCTCAGAAAGGAAGCAAAAAGTTTCTTTTACCGATTACCTTTACCTTACCCAACAGGTGCTCGTGCAGAAAAAACCCGATAACTGGCGGCAATTATCATGGGCCGAAACGCAAAAATCGCTCATTCACGACGCCATTGAACTCATTGGCGACACTGTTGCTGTGAGGGCAAACTCATCATACCTTAAGCGACTGCAGAACCTTTCTAAAGAAATTGGAGGGAAAATACACATCGACACTTTGAATGGCAACCTCTCTACGGATGAAATAATACAAATGGTGGTAGATGGAAAAATCAAATACACCATTGCAGATAAAAATCTGGCGCAAATTAATGCCTCCTATTATCCGGTATTAAACATTGATGTACCTGTAAGTTTCTCGCAACGCATAGCCTGGGCAGTACGAGACAACTCTCCCGAACTGCTTGATTCTGTGAATAAATGGATAAAACACGAGCGAAAAGATGCAGTTTATTACGTCATTTACAACAAATATTTCAAAAACAAGAGAGACTTCAGGCGCCGCATTAAAAGCGACTTCTACAGCCTAAATAAAAATCAAATCAGCCAATACGACCCAATTATAAAACGCAATGCAGAAAACTTAAATTGGGATTGGCGGCTTTTAGCATCATTAATTTACCAGGAAAGCCGCTTTAAACCCTCAGCAAAATCGTGGGCAGGTGCTAAAGGATTGATGCAAATGATGCCAGCTACTGCAAAAGAGATGGGTGTGAAAAACAGATCAAATCCGGAAGATAATATCAGGGGAGGCACAAAGTACTTAAAGCATCTTTACAATAATTTTGATGAAATAGAAGACACTGTTCAACGCATAAAGTTTGCAATGGCATCTTATAATTGCGGTTACATGCATGTGAGAGATGCACAGCGGCTGGCTGAAGAAAACAGCCTTGATAAGCATCTGTGGACGAATAATGTAGACTCCATGATACTTGCTCTAAGTTACCCGAAAAACTACAATAAAGATTTTATCAGGTACGGATATGTTAGAGGAATAGAGCCATTTAAATATGTTAATCAGATTTTTGAAAGGTTTGAACATTATAAAAAATTCATCACTTTAATAGAATGACCTTAAAATATATTTTAACACTGACCATTATATAAAAAAATACAGTAAATTTCAGACAGCTTTTTACAGCTAACAGCTACAACTAACAAAGATACAAACAACTGAAAATGAAAGTAATTGAACACACATGGATTCCCATGTCCGATGGCGTACGTCTGTCGGCAAAAATCTGGATCCCCGATGGCGCAGAGCAAACTCCCGTACCTGCAATTTTGGAGTACATACCCTACCGCAAAAGAGATTTTAAAGCGGTTCGGGATGAAGAGACATACACTTTTTATGCGCAGCATGGATACGCTGGTGTACGCGTCGACCTCCGCGGCAGCGGTGAGTCAGAAGGTATTTTACGAGACGAATATTTGCAACAAGAGCTCGATGATGGACTGGCAATATTAAGCTGGATTGCAGCGCAGGATTGGTGCAACGGTAACGTAGGCATAATCGGGATATCATGGGGAGGATTTAATGGCCTGCAACTGGCAGCGCTTCAGCCACCAGAATTGAAGGCTGTTGTCTCTGTAGCCTCATCAGACGACCGCTACCAGGATGATGTGCATTATATGGGTGGAAATTTACTTACTGACAATTTAAGCTGGGCATCTACCATGTTTGCATACAACTCCTGTCCGCCTGACCCTGAGCTGGTAGGCGAAAAATGGTACGACATGTGGATGGAGCGCCTCGAAGGAAGTGGTTTGTGGCTCAAAAAATGGCTGGAGCATCAACGGTACGATGATTATTGGCGTCATGCCTCGGTTATGTGCAATTATGATAAAATTAAGGCCCCGGCTTACGTGGTAAGTGGCTGGGCTGATGGGTACTCGAACACCATTTTCAGATTGCTCGAAAACCTGAAAATTCCCACGAAAGGTCTGGTCGGCCCCTGGGGACACAAATATCCGCACCACGGTAGTCCCGGACCTAAAATTAA
>NZ_DATFKB010000197.1:0-7763 GCF_035268865.1 Salinivirga sp.
TTATCTAAATCGAAACTTTCGTCCTGCGTGGGAACCATCGCCAGCGTAGCATTTATGGTAACATCAAAACCAAACAGCTGGTGAGGCTTTGCAGTGTTGTACCAACCGGCATTCATGGCGGTCCCAAACCCTTTACCAAAGGGTTCAAGATAGGCTTCTGTTAATTTCTCCATATCGGAAGCACCGGAACTTAAAAAGCGTGACACTTCGCTCTGAGCCATTGATGATAGTGGCACCACCATGGCAAACAACAGGTAAAACAAATTCTTTTTCATAATATAAGCAATTTAATTGTTATCTAATATTGAGTTTATAAACGATCCTGATCTTTGTAAACAGAAATTTACTAATTTTGATTATCGCAAACAAAACTACCAATAGACGAATTTACATAATTAATTGGAAATTATAACAATCGATAAAAAGGGTTGGTTCAGATAAAAAAGTTAATATAAATCAAACAGACAATATTTCTAAATACCAAAACAGAAGAAATGTCAAACCAATAAATTTACACAGGAATGAAAAAGATCATACAAACACAAAATGCACCTAAAGCCATTGGACCATATAGTCAGGCTACCGAAACAAATGGAATGTTGTTTATATCAGGGCAATTGCCAATTAACCCCAAGACCGGAGAAATACCGGAAGATATAAAAGCACAGACCAAACAATCACTTGAAAACACAAAACATATCCTTGAAGCAGCCGGTATGACTATGGAAAATGTTGTAAAAGCAACCGTTTTACTACACAATATTGAAGATTTTGCTGCTATGAATGAAATATATGCAGAATATTTCACAGAAAACCCGCCGGCAAGAGCTGCATACGAGGTTGCCAACCTCCCGAAAGGTGCACTGGTAGAAATTGAATCTATTGCGGCCAAATAAATCCAATAGTACATTTTTATACCACAGTCGCACATTATCTGACAAAAAATGCTTGTTGCAACAAATCAAACAAAACAGATATCAAATCCACAAGAATATTCTGTTTATCAACAATCCTGCACTTTTTTGTCTGATTTTTTTAAATTTATTGATTTATTGCGTATTATTGCTGATAAATAGCCAAAAATACTATAAAAATGATCAAGTCGCTGGCTGTGGCATTTAATTTTCTCGTAATATTAATACTTTCCAATATCTTTGGAGGAGTATCTGTTACACAAAACATCCCAGAGGAAGTGGATGCCGGCGATCAGTTTACCGTAAGTGTAACAATCGACAAGAGCAATATTGGGGCATTTGGCAGGTACCAAATGGAACTACCCAATGGCTTTGAAGCCAAAGCAAAAGAATCGAATGGGGGTTCATTCAACTTTTCTGACCAAAAAGTTCGTATACAATGGTTAACCCTCCCCTATGATGACCGTTTTACGATCACATTTGATGTTATTGTTCCGGCAACTGTATCAGGTGATTTTCAGTTAAGGTCGAGCTTTGCATTTATTAAAGACAATAGCCCCACCGTTGAAGAAATACCAGCACACACCATAACTGTAAAAGGCAGCGAGAGTGCCGAAGACCTTACAGCCACCAATACTTATAATTACAAAGGCGTTCGCATGAAAGAAATTGACTGCATACGCCAGAAACCCTACCTGAACGAAAACGACGAAATTATTGTAAACCTTTTGGTCGTAAATAAGGTAGGTATAAACCAATTCGGAAAGATACAGGAGCAAATTCCACGTGGATACAAAGCCATTAGCCTGCGTAGTAAAAATGCAATGTTTACAAATAATGGCAGAATACTCAAATTCATGTGGATGCAATTCCCAAACGACGAACATTTTGTGGTTACCTATAAACTCATCCAAACAGAAGAAATTCCCAACCAGGCTTTTCTTATTAAAGGAGAAATGACCTATACCAGAAACGGAAGAAACCACGTAATAGACATTGCCGAACGCCAAATTGACCTGGAAGAATTTGCCGAAGAAGATCTGGTTGTGGATAACACTCCAATGCCCGAAGATGATGAAAAAACAGATCTGTTGGATGCTGGAGACCGTTTTGCAGGAACAGACTACACTGCTGACAACCAAACAGGCACCGGCACTGACGATCAGCAAACCGGCGACGAAACCTATGCCGACAATCAAACACAAACACAACAAGACCAACAAACCACCGAATACACTCAGGATGATGAAAACGAAACCCAAACCTATCGTGAAACCAATTATGCAATTGCAGTTTCAAAAGGCATCACTTATCGTGTACAGGTAGCGGCAGGACACAAACTTGTTAATGAAGCATATTTCAGAAGAAGAAAACTAAAAGAAAATGTTCAGATAGAAATCCATCAGGGATGGCACAAATATACCGTAGGCTCTCATCATGTATACAAAAAAGCACGGGACCATCGCAATATGATATGGGAAACCACACCCATTAACGATGCATTTGTTTGCGCCTACAACAATGGCCAGAGAATTACTGTGCAGGAAGCCCTGATGATTGCCAATCAGAAATGGTATAAATAATTATGAAAGCATCGATATTTTTTAAATATATCTTGGGTATTGCCCTTTGCTGTTTTATACTTTTTCCAATCGACCTATTCAGCCAATTGGACGAGGAGTATGAGACCACCCTCCTACTTGAAGAAGAAGATGAAACTGATGTTTTTAATACCGTTTTTAAACCCGTGATTGGCATTGGAGAGGGTATGTTCACTTTTTTGGGTGACGTAAAAACCAAAACACCTTACAATCCAATGCAAGGGTACTGGGGGACCAAGGCAGTAATTTCAAGAACTATCGGGAAAAGTTACGAATTTGACTTATACTTTATTTTCGGCAAGTTCGGAGGCACACAAACAGGATATAATCAGGAAAGCTCAGTAGTACCCGTAGAAGGCAATGATAATGTTGTGGAAGCTTACCTCACAAACAGTAATAATAAAAACTTTTACACAGATATTACAGCATCAGGAGTTGCTTTTACATACAATTTTATCAATGCATTTAACAGAAAACGCCCCATTTTGCCTTATGTATCTATAGGTATTGAAACTATTCAGTTCAGACCCAAAACAGATTTAACCTATACCGATGACAATGGCAATCAATTACCATATCATTATTGGAGCGATGGGACCATAAGAAACGTTTCTGAGTCAAGCGGCCAGTCATCAGTTATCATCTCAAGAGACAGGGAATATGAAACAGATGCAAGAAATGCTTCGGGCCAGGACTACTCATTCTTTTCCTTTGGTGTTCCGGTAGAAGTAGGCGCAAATATTACAGTTACCGACCGCTTAACACTAAGACTGGGCAATGCATTCCATTTTGCATTTACCGACTATATCGACAACTATAGCAATAGCACCAACATAATCGAAAACGATCATTTTAACTACACCTATGCCTCATTGCGACTCGATATGTTTAGCCCGGCTGAAGAAATTATAGCCGTTGAGAACTTTAAAAACATTAAGTTTACCGTTACAGACAACGAGGATCAGGATAGTGATGGTGTGGATGACTTTAACGATGTGTGTCCGGATACTGAACCCGGCGTAAAAGTAGATTTCCGCGGATGTCCGTTTGACGAAGACCGCGACGGGGTCCCCGATTATAAAGACAAGCAAAAAGGCACAACCCTCGAAGCCCTTGGAGTTAGAGATAATGGAATACGCATACTGGATATGCATGTAATATCGATGCTCTATGAGCCCGAAGCCGTAAAACGTAAAGACATTTACAATTATTACAAAAAAGCAGGCGGAGAAGCAAAAGAATACGACGGGATACCTGACAAATTTAAACATCTTGACGAAAATGAAGATGGATGGATCTCACCCAAAGAACTGCAACAAGCGATTAACGACTTCTTCGACTTTAAATCAAAGCTGAAAGCAGACGATATTTACGAACTCAAAGAATTCTTTTTCCACCAGGATTGAAAAAATTAGCCGTCATAATTGTTGGATTATCCATCATGGCCGGGTGTAGCAAACACAAACACCAGTTTAAAATACCTATAAAGAATAACACACAGGATACCCTAACTGCAGAAATTTACAATACATGGACCGGACTTACCGATTCAGTTTTAAATATTGTTCCCGGCAAACAAACTCTGGTGCTCGACACCTTTGACCTCAAAAGCATTTACATTAATAAATATCCTGAAATAACTTTTTTTGCCTGGGACAAAGCACACATCAATATCACGCAAAAGCATATTCAGACTGATTCAATTAACGAAGCTATAAATGCCCATCAGCTGTGGACGCAAAAAGTAGCTACTGGCGAAACAAGTTCAAAATTCAAATGGCCCGGCAATCTTTCAAATCACAGATACATTAAAGGCTGGATTAAATACGATGAAGTACTTTATGGCCTGTTTAACGATACCACATACCAAATAGCACCAAATACATTTAGCGGCTACAGACTAAAAAGCTACCCTGCCGCTTATATGCTATTGCATAAATATACAGACACCACCGGTATGTGGATAAACGATTATGTAAAACATGTATTAGAAAAACTCAACCATGCCGGCGCATCAACCGGAGTTGAGAAATTGTTCCTGAGTCTCTATTTTAAACCACACAAGGTTAACCTGAGAAACGATAGTGTACTTGACGCACTCTCGAAATATAAACCCGGGGTTTATAAAGAATTAAAAGCCTATTATAAAAAGCGTGTGCAAAAGGCCAGCATCAAAAAAGGTGACAAATTTCCGCATTTACAGGGCACCACAGTAAACAGGACAAAGAGCAATATTGAATTCAATGCCCCATATACCCTTATTGATTTTTGGGCCACCTGGTGCATACCCTGCATTCAGCAAATGCCCGAACTAAACAAATACGCAAAACAGAACAAGCAGCATTTTAGAATTGTATCCATTTCAGTAGACAGCAAAAAAGATTTCCAAAAGTGGCAAAAATATGCGAATGAATACGATGCCATCAACCATATTTGGGTTAGCGACACTACTAATGTGCGAAAGCAGCTTGGCATAAAAGGGCTTCCGCATATGATGCTTGTTGATGCATCGGGGACCATCATCGACCCGGATTTCCCGCATATGATCAATCCATTGGCTAAAAAATGGCTAAGTGCTTTAACTACTAAAAGTCAGACTACAACAGCATCTTTACAGCCCAGGGACTAAAAAAAGTCGAGAAAAAAACACGATTAATTTGAGATTTCAAAATATTGCATTACTTTTGCCATCCAATTACCGGCGGATGTGGCGGAATTGGTAGACGCGCTAGACTTAGGATCTAGTGCCGCAAGGCGTGTGGGTTCGAGTCCCTCCATCCGCACAACATTTAAAACCGCCCTTGAAAGAGAGGCGGTTTTTTGCTAATTGTACAATTTGAAACTTAAGGATTGATATAATGGAAATCACGCTCAACAAGACCGACGATTTAAATGGTGTAATCAACGTTAACGTAACACCGGACGATTATCAGGAGAAGGTAGATAAGGTTTTGAAAGACTACCGTAAAAAAGCAAATATACCGGGTTTTAGACCTGGTAAAGTACCAATGGGATACGTTAAAAAAATGTATGGAAAAGCCATCCTGGTAGACGAAATCAACAAAATGCTCTCGGAGTCGCTTGTCGACTATCTGAAAAAAGAAGAGCTTAATATTCTGGGTGAGCCACTTCCTTCGCAAGACAGTGAATCAATTGATTTTGACAATCAGAAAGTATTTGATTTCAAGTTTGACGTAGCATTTGCACCTGAATTCGAGGTTAAACTTAGTAAGCGTGAAAAACTCAATTATTACGTACTTAAACCGGACGAAAAATTAATTGATGACACCATTAACAACTATGCATACCAAAATGGTGAAAATGTACCAGTCGACGAAATCACTGAGAAAGAAGAAACCCTTAAAGGCGATATAGTGCAACTTGATGCCGACAACAATCCATTGGAAGATGGCATTAAGAAAGAAAATGGACTTATGTCGCTGCAGGTAATGAAAGACGAGGACATTAAAAAGCAGTTTGAAGGTAAAAAACTGGGGGACACAGTAGACTTTGACCTTAAAAAAGCTTACCCAAATGACACTGAAATAGCCTCATTACTCGAAATCTCAAAAGAAGATGCGGCCAAAGTAGAAGGAAATTTCCGCATCACAATAAATGAAATTAACAAATTCACCCCGGCCGAAGTAAACCAGGAGCTTTACGACAAAATTTACGGAGAAGGAACTGTTACATCAGACGAACAATTCCGTGAAAAGATTGTAGAAGAAATCAAGGAAAACTTCAAATACCAGAGCGAATATAAATTCATGCTGGATGCGAAAGAGAAACTGATCAAAAAATTAGATCTCGATCTTCCGGACGAATTTCTTAAGCGCTGGTTAGATGCAACAAATAAAGAACTTACAAAAGAACAAATTGAAGAGGAATACGATAAGTTTAAGGAAGACATGCAATGGCAACTCATTGTAGATAAAATATATAAAGACAATGACTTCAAGGTTGAAGAGTCGGAAGTGATGGATTACGCTAAAGAGTCAACCCGCCAGCAATTTATGCAGTATGGCCTTAGCTATATACCGGACGAGCAACTTGAAAACTATGCCAAAGAAATTGCTAGCAAACCAGAAGAAAGAAGAAAAATTCTTGATAAATTAGCTGAAAACAAAGCAGTGGAATTTATAAAGGAATCAGTAAAAATTGAAGAGAAAGAAGTTTCACTAGACGAATTCAATAACTTTTTTAAATAATTTGGGTTATGGCAGCACAAAATAATGACGAATTCAGAAAATATGCAACAAAGCATTTAGGGATAAGCAGCATGGCATTGGATCAATACAACAATGCCGTGACCAACAACTTTATCTCTCCCACCATTATCGAAGAACGCCGGATGAATATTGCCACCATGGACGTATTCTCACGGCTGATGATGGATCGTATTATATTCCTTGGGCTGCCGATTGACGATTATGTAGCTAATATTATTCAGGCACAGCTACTATTTCTTGAATCGACAGACCCTAGCAAAGACATTCAAATCTACTTTAATTCACCCGGAGGCTCCGTATACGCAGGTTTAGGTATTTATGATACCATGCAGTATATTTCAGCCGACGTAGCCACCATATGTACAGGAATGGCTGCATCAATGGGTGCTGTTCTGCTCACAGCAGGTACAAAAGGGAAGAGATCTGCGCTTAAACACGCCCGCGTTATGATTCACCAACCAATGGGTGGTGCGCAGGGCCAGGCAGTAGATATCGAAATTACCGCCAAACAGATTCTTCAATTGCGTAAAGAGCTTTATGAAATTATTGCAGAACATTCTGGTAATTCTTTCGAGAAAATTGAAAAAGATTCTGATCGCGATTACTGGATGACTGCTGCAGAAGCAAAAGACTACGGTATGATTGATGAGGTTCTGGACCGAAACAAAAAGAAAAATTAAAACATAACTTCTCTACAACTGGAATGCAGAACCAAATCTGGTTCTGCATTCTTGTTTTAAAACCTTATATTTGTAGCACAGCTTTCCTGTTTTGTGCACCACATCGACGCCCTAACAATGGATTACTGATTATCCGTCTATTGTGAGTTTTAAATCAATATTTTGGGTGACCCGTTCATTTCGCTCAATAGAATTAAACTATGTTGGATAAACCCGGGTATCCGTGATGACGGCCAACTCGCCCTGGGTCTTGTCGTTGATCAGCAATAAAAAGTTTGCCAGCCAGGGATCAGTTGAAAAAGTTGTGGCCTTCTTTCGCCCCATTGATCGCGCTAATTT
>NZ_DATFKB010000198.1:0-2962 GCF_035268865.1 Salinivirga sp.
CAGAACCCATTTCTGCTACCGGTCTGTCACCGCTCCGCGGTTAAATTAAGTAGATTAAGCATGAATCCCTTACACAACACTTCTCTATTGGGACACCTCCAACCCGTCACTCACGGAACTCAAAACGCTGGGTAACCAACACATAACACAACACTCAAAACACACTGAACCCAAAACACTACTCCCCCCAGCCGCACCACCCCCCAATGAAAAATAAACCTCACAGAGGTCGCCATGTAGAAACAGTTTTTCACAGGGTAAACCTAACCCCCTGAAGGGCATTGCTGTAAACTTAAGCTATAAGTTGCTGAAAAAGGCAGGTGATAAAACGTCAAATCACCTGCCTAAGGTATAAGGGTAATAAATAAATTAGAAGATGAAGTTAATAAAATGTTCGATAACGAGAACATTTTGAACATGTCAAAATCCAATGGATTTATCAAGCGTATTCGCAAAATCAGACCAATACCATTGGTTGAGGCTGTATTATTTAGCAACGACGATCCATCCAAAGTTAGCCTTAATGACATAGCCATGTATTTGGATTTTAAGTTTGGTATTAAACTTACCAGGCAAGCGGTTAAAAAGAGGTTCAACAAAAATGCAACGAATTTTTTGAAGCAAGTATTGGAGGGCCTTCTTCATTCAAATCTTGTAGATAAGGTTCCAGTTTTTTCACATTCGTGCTTTGAGCGAATAACAATTAAAGACTCAACCTGCAATCAGTTGCCTGACCATTTTAAAAGTGTATATCCAGGTAGTGGAGGCGCAGGATCGAAATCAGCAGTTCGCATACAGTTTGAATATGATTTGAAAAATCTAAAAGTTCTAGAGTTAGGCGTTAGTCCTTTTAATCATCAAGACCTTCATAATGCGAAAGAAACAATGGCCGATATTCGCAAGAACGATCTTGTATTAAGAGATTTAGGGTACGTTTCTTTAGGAGTATTAAAATTAATTGATAACTCAGAAGCTTGGTACATCTCAAGGCTCAATCCAAGTATTAGCAAAATTAATGATGCTGACACCGGAGATCTTTTAAACTTTGCAAAAATAGAGCGGTATATGCGCAAAAATAATTTGTCTGTGTTGGAAAAAGAAGTTCTCTTGGGAACAGAAAAATACAGAACACGTCTTGTTATCGAACTGCTACCAGACGAAGTGAAAGCCGAGAGAATTAGAAAAGCAGAAAAATATGCCAAAAAGAAGAGCACGAAAATATCAAAGCAACGAAAAGCTAAGTTTGGGTTGAACCTTTTATTAACAAACTGTTCTTCCAAGATGATTGCAGCAAGTGAAGTTAGACGCATCTATGGTATTCGTTGGCAAATTGAAATGACATTCAAAGCTTGGAAACAGAATATTCAGTTTCATAAAATAAAAAAAATGGGAGTTGATCGATACGAGTTCCTGCTTTATTCTAAGCTGATAATGATTATCTTACAATGGAAGTTCTACCAAACTCTGGATGTCATCACTTACGCTAAAAGTAAGAAGAGAGTTAGTCTATTAAAAATATACAAGGCCTTTGCCCTAATAAAAGAAAAGTTCATGTTCATTTTGAGAGGAAATAGACAATGCGCAAAAGAGGCCCTAAGCTGGTTAATGGATGCTTGTAATTCACATTTATTACATGATGATCGAAAAGGAAGAATTAATTGGAGAAGCACACAAATAATCTAAATAAAGTTTTCATACAATGCAGATTTTTAGTATATTAGAGGCATGTAAAACGTCAGGCCAACAATCTGTTGGCCAAAAAAAATTAGGTATGAGGACGTTCTCAACAGCTGGAGGCGGAAGCCTCTTTGTGCTTTCTTGCAACCTATTTACTATCAGATCATTACATCTTTAAGTTTACGGCAATGCCCCTTGGGGGAGGCCAAACAAAAGCCCCGGCAGGACTTTTCCTGCCGGGGCTTCTCTTTAGGCAACTTCACTTCCTTCAAAAACCCAAAGATAGAAAGCGTTTATACCGATTATTTAATGAACTTACCAAAAACTTCACTTCTTTACACTATTCATTAATTTATCGGCATACTACCAAACATTCAATTTAAAATGTAAATGGCATCATTTGCAGTTACACTCACCGCCGCAGCCACACTCATGCGAATCGTCGGTTTTGCAGCCGCAGTTTCCACCACATGAACACTGATGTTCTGCTGCTCCGCCGGCATACACATATCCCTGCGCGATGTTTTGATCGTTTTGTTGTCCCATATTCTTAATTTTATCCCTTAAGATTTGATTACATTACAAAGTAAAGCACAATAAATTAAAAAATCAAGACAAATTTGTCCGAAATAAGGTTTTTTGTTTTGTTTGTTTGAGTAAGTGTTTAAATATGAGTATTTAATATTCTTTCGTTTCACCGATAAAAATACTCAATACCTCTTCTTTATAAAATATCCCGATGCCGACAAAAAAGGTTTTATGTTCGAGAGTTCTTTTGTTTTGCGAGTGGTAGCGAAGCAAAATATTAGAACGAACAATCCCGAGCCAGATCGGGAGAGCCTTTAACCTCCGCCACCCTTTCAGTCCGGAAAGTTCTTTGAAACTGGGCCAAGGCACCACCGATAATCTTATGGATTATGGCCGGCCTCAGGGCACGGGACTGTGGAAACCTCAATGGGACTTGATTCATAACCCGATAAATCGGTGTTCCCCATCGTCTGTCAGCAAAAGCACGCCAAACCGTTTAATGCTGCGCTATTCCAGATATTCTTTATACATTCTCCTGTAAAAATCAATATCTACCCCTCCTTCCCGCATCAGGTTTTCATCTTTTAATATTTCCTTTTTTTTGCCACAGCCAATGATTTCACCTCCGGCCAAAACAGCAATACGGTCGCAGCATGAAATCAACGGAAGCAGCGCTTGCGATACAATGATCAGCGTTGTATCAAGTTTTTCTATGATGCTCAGGAGTTGAACCACCATTGCAGAATCCAGACTGGAG
>NZ_DATFKB010000199.1:0-7325 GCF_035268865.1 Salinivirga sp.
TACCACTTACCGATGAAACCCTTTTTATGGCCGATGCTGATTTCATCAATGCTTTTGCCAAACCAGTTATTTTAATTAATACAGCAAGGGGTAAGGTGCTAAAAACCAGCCACCTGGTCGATGGTATGAAACGTGGAAAAGTTAGGGGTGCCTGTCTCGATGTACTCGAGTACGAAGCTGTATCATTTGAACACCTGCATAAAAAAGCATTACCTGAAGAATTTCGGTATTTAAGCGATAGCGATAATGTTGTGTTATCACCTCATATTGCAGGCTGGACACACGAGTCAAATATTAAACTCTCATCTGTTTTGGCAGAAAAAATAATTGCTGAATTTGCTTAGAAAAACCGAAGGGATCAATTTTCCATAAAACGCACTATTTGAGCTGTTTTCCGTGTTTTTTGCTCAATCAAAACGTCATTGTTTTTTAATACTTTGCCAAGGCTCTCATTATTGTAATTTCTAATGGTTATAATTTCTGCATTGTCATTAAATTTTACATGATAATGTTCTTGTAGTTCAGCAATGAAAGGATCAAACATATATTCAATTTGATCAATACAAATTGTAAAACTGGCAGCCGACATTTGAGCCAGTTGCACGCTTATATGCATGTCAGACAAAAGCTTAAAAATGTGGCTTATATCTGTTTCGGCTACAAATTCGGGTGTTTTTGGTCTAATGCTGATTAACACCTGGTTTTGCTTTCGGATATAAACCGGTAACTGATTTTTTGAATCATCTACTTTACTAATTAAGGAACCCTCTTTCTCTGGTTCAAGAAAAGAATTTACAATAAGTGGAATACCCCGTTCCTGCAGTGGCTTAATTGTTTTGGGATGAATAACTTTAGCTCCATAATAAGTTAACTCAATAGCTTCCTGGTACGAGAGCGCATCAATTTTTTGAGCATCGCTCATCCATGCCGGATCGGCATTCATAATGCCGGGAACATCTTTCCAAACCACAAGCTTTTTAGCATTGCAGGCGCTGGCAAGCAGCGCTGCAGAGTAGTCGCTTCCTTCCCGACCTAAGGTTGTTGTTTGGTTATTGGTCGATGCGGCGATGAAACCCTGGGTAAGATAAATTTTATAGTTTTCAAAAGTAAAACGCTCCAGTGCAAATCGTTTTGTCAGGTTCCAGATAACGCCGGCCTGCTTAAAATTGCGATCTGTACGAATTACCTCTCTTATATCAATGTAATGTGCTTTAGTATTGAGAATGTTGAAATAGGAGGCAATAATCTTTGTTGAGAGCAATTCACCAATTGAAACAATTTGATCATATTCATAATTAAAATCCAGAGAAGGAGTGCTTCGTAGTTTTTCCCATAAAGATTCATATATGCTATTCAGATTATCGGGGACATTTTGCTCGAACAGGTCGGAAATAATATTTTGGTGGTAATCTATGAGCTCATTTAAAGGTGCTTCTATATCTTTACCATTGAACCATAAACGAGCAATGTTTTCCAAACGGTTGGTAGTTTTTCCCATTGCCGAAACCACAATAATAAGATTGTCATCGCATTGGTTTACAATCTTTACCATTTCTTTGATGGCACTGGCATCTTTTATTGATGCTCCTCCGAATTTATAGACCAGCATATGATTTTAGTTTATTTATAGTCAAACACAAGTTGTATGTTTTTCTGCTTTTCAAAATAGAAATTAGTAAGTTTGTAATATAAGGCATTAATTCATTATCACCAATCTGATTATGTATGAATTGCCTGTTTTTTTTAAAAACTTTCGCAAACGTTTGCGGTGGTTTTGTTTGTTAGTCAATGTCTTAATATTTGGCCGCTGGTTTTGGTCTATTTGCAGAAAAACATCAACTATAATTGCTTGTTATATAAATGCTAAATGCTTAAAAAATAATGCTATGAAAGAATACCTGGGTATGACCCTCAATGAGTTTATCATTCGCCGACAATCGGATTTTAAATATGCAACCGGAGAACTGTCTCGATTACTTAGCCACATTGGTGTTGCGGCCAAAATTGTAAATCGTGAGGTAAATAAGGCCGGTCTTGTAGATATTTTAGGAGAGGTTGGCACTGTAAATACACAGGGAGAGGCACAGCAAAAGCTGGATGTATATGCCGATTCTCAGTTTATACATGCCCTAAGGGCTTCCGGAGAAGTTTGTGGAATGGCCTCCGAAGAAGATGACAATATTGTGACGTTCGATAATGTGTTGGCCAATGATGGAAAATATATTGTTTGTATTGACCCTCTAGACGGAAGTTCAAATATAGATGTGAATGTGTCTATTGGCACCATTTTTTCAATTTATCGTCGCATTTCGGAACGCGGGCATAAAGCTGAAGAGAAGGATTTTTTACAAGAAGGCCTTAAACAGGTGGCCGGCGGCTATGTCATTTATGGTTCATCGACTATGTTGGTTTATACTACAGGCCGCGGCGTTAATGGTTTTACACTGGACCCTTCAATTGGAGAATTTTGCCTTTCGCATGCCGATATCAGAACACCAGAAAGTGGCGCAATTTATTCAATCAATGAGGGATATTATTTGAAATTTGAAGATGCAATAAAAAAGTATATCAAGTATACACAGGAGGTTGACAAACAAACAAAACGCCCATATAAAGCCAGGTATATCGGATCGTTGGTGGCTGATTTTCACAGGAACCTGCTAAAAGGAGGTATTTATATTTATCCTGCCACAGCAGATGCGCCCAATGGAAAATTGCGGTTGCTATATGAGGCTAATCCACTGGCTTTTGTTGTTGAACAGGCCGGCGGAATGGCCATAAACGGCAAAGATCGTATACTTGACATGAAACCTCAGGATCTGCATCAGCGTACACCATTGATCATTGGATCCACAAATATGGTCAATAAAGTAATGGAGTTTATTGAAAATAAGTAAATTTGTTCTGATACCGGCCAAATATTTGTCGATTAATTAAAAAAGATATCGTATGAAACAAGCAGCATCTGTTTTTAAAAAAGGATGTTTGATCATAGTTCTAATTATGGCTCAAGCAGTTTTTGTGGCAGCTCAAACCGGCATTTTTTATTATCCAAACCCGTCAGAAAATTACGTAAACAATAAGCTCCTGGCTTTAACTGAAGCCCCTAATCAGGAAATTTATTTATTGGGTAAGCTTTCAAATGCTTCTTACGAAAAATCTATACCCTACTTTTGCAGGGTCGATAAAAGGGGCAACCTGCTTATTGAAAATCCGCTTACCAAACACCAGGTCTATGATTTAAGTGCCCTGTTTATATTAAACAACCAGCGGGTAAAGGCTTTCGGCAGTCGGCGGCAGGGCCCAATTTTCGCACCCTGGATGGTAACGCTGAATACAAAAGGAAACATCGTTAAAGAAAAAAGCGATTATGTGGTTTACTCAACCATAATGAACGACGTAACCAATATCGACGGGAAGAATCTGATGATTGCTGAAACCAAGGTTGACAATAATAAACTTTATAACATTAACCTTGTAAAACTCGATGCAGAAAAGGACGAAACACTCTGGTCGAAGCGGGTTGAATCTAATCAAAATGAAGAAGCAACCACGGTAGTTGCGCTGGAAGATGGCAATTTGCTTGTGCTGGGTAAAAAATACAGCAATGACCTTTCAGACTATTCTCCTGTGCTTTATAAAGTTAATCCTTCGGGTAAACCTTTGTGGCGAGTGGGCATACCTGTTCCGGATAATTTTTATGCCCAGGATATTGCCGAAGACAGCGAGGGCAACCTAATTTACATGTGTAGTTACAGCAAAGAATACATGGGATCTAACGAAACCCGCGTAATAAAATTAAATAAGCGAGGACAAAGAAAAAGTTATAATGTAATACTCGATATTAGTGCAAATGGCCTGGTAATGAAGCCAGAAAACAAATTTGTTTTGTATGGTTCCAACATCAAGGTGCATAATAAACGCCCTATTACCAAAGGAAAATATGTGGTACTGGGTAGTAATTTAAAACCTTTACATGAGCATGAATTGTCGCAAACAGATAAGCCCGACAGCGAAATGCCCGAAGAGGTGGCAAAAAACCTACCAACCACCAGCGACCTCACCACTGGAATATTGTTGAAAGATGGCCGTGTAGCACTGGCAGGTCGCATTTACATGCCTGCTAATCCTGCAAAAGCCAATCCGTATGGAAACGACCGGAATAATTTTGCATTGATGATAATTTTAGATGAATCAGGCAGATTTTAATTAACCTTTTTAAAAGAGTAAAATTATATTATGCCTGTTCGTTTCGGCGATCAGGCATTTTAATTTAGAAAAGTAGAATCATTATAAAACGTTATCTATGGTTAAGTATGAATTTGACAAACCCATTGACAGATCAGGGACAAGTTGTATAAAGTATGATGCCAGGGAAAGAATTTTTGGCCACGATGATGTGTTGCCTTTGTGGGTAGCCGACATGGATTTTGAGGTTGCACCAGAAATTGCAGAGGCAATACAAGAGCGGGCAAAGCACAAAATCTATGGTTATACAATGCGATGCGATGAATATTATGATATTATTCAGGATTGGCTAAAAAGAAGATATGGCTGGTCTGTTGAAAAACCACATATCTCTTTTTCTCCAGGTGTGGTTTCTGCTCTGGCTATGGCGCTGCTTGCTTTTACTAAACCCGGAGATAAGGTTATTGTGCAATCACCGGTTTATTTTCCCTTTTTTACCACAATAGAACAAAATGGGCGTCGGGTTCTAAACAATCAACTTGTAGAGGGGACCAATCAATACTCTATGGATTTTGACAATCTGGAGCGGCAAATCGACAATCAAACAAAAATGATGTTTCTGAGCAATCCGCACAATCCTGTAGGCAGGGCCTGGACAAAAGAGGAACTTACCCGCCTTGCAGAAATTGCCGAAAAATACCAGATTATAGTTGTTTCAGATGAAATACACTCTGATATAATTTTTTCAGGACACGAGCATACCCCATATGCTTCGGTTTCTGAATACGCAGCGCAAAATTCAGTAACAGCAATGGCTCCGAGTAAAACCTTTAATTTAGCAGGCCTGTCTACCAGTGTTGTTGTTATTGAGAACAAGCGCATGATGAAAGACTATAATTACATGGTGGAAACTTTTCATATCGGACTAACCAACCCTTTTGGTTTGGTTGCGCTTAAAACTGCTTATGAAAAAGGAGATGCCTGGCTCGAAGCTTTGTTGAAATATCTGGAAGCCAACCGTGATTATGTTGCCGGGTTTGTGCAAAAAGAGATTCCCGGTGTTGATGTGGTATTGCCCGAATCTACGTTTTTAATGTGGATAGATTTCAGGGGGCTTGGTTATTCCGATAAGGAGCTACAGCATCAATTGGTGAGGATGGCTAAGATAGGATTAAGCCATGGCCCCATTTTTCGCGAAGGCGGCGAAGGATTCCAGCGATTGAATTTTGGATGCCCCCGCTCTCAACTGGAAGAGGCCATGGAAAGACTTAAGAAGGTGATTCATGCCTAAACACATAAAAACAAGAGCTTTTGGTTGGTGGTGTAAGATGAAACCTCCATGTTGAACCAACTAAACAAATTAAATAATAAACAGACCAAACAAGCGGTTTTATCGCGATTATCGCAGGTAATGACCAATGAAAAAATGAAAACTAATGGATAAAAAAATTTTAAGTTTAGTTGTTTCAATTTTAATATTCACTTCAATCTACGGGCAGCAAACAATAAACAGTTCAATTATTCATGATGGTTTGCAACGAGATTATATACTTTATGTTCCAGCATCTTATTCAGGGAATATGGCTGTTCCCCTGATTTTTAACTTTCATGGTTACACCAGTAATGCCTCGGAACAAATGTTTTACGGAGACTTCCGTCCTATTGCCGATACCGCAAATTTTTTAATTATCCACCCCATGGGAGCGCCCGATACACTTGGGCAACCACACTGGAATGTGGGGCTGGGAGGAACAGATATTGACGATGTTGGTTTTACTTCAGCTTTAATAGACACATTGTTGCTCAATTACAATATTGACGAAGAGAAAATATACACTACCGGTATGTCAAATGGTGGTTTGATGAGTTATTACCTGGCCTGCCATTTGAGCGGGCGTTTTGCTGCAATTGCTTCGGTTACAGGCACAATGACGACAGATATGATCAATAATTGTTTTGCTACACATTCAATCCCCGTGATGGAAATTCATGGTACTGCTGACTATACCGTACCATACGATGGCGCAGGAGTGATGGAGCCCATTAATGATGTTCTGACTCATTGGGTAGATTTTAATAACTGCGGGGTTACTCCTGCAATTAGTGATGTACCAGACACGAATACAACAGATGGATCAACGGTTGAACATTACCTTTATTCCAATGGCGACAATGGCGTAGCTGTTGAACATTATAAAGTGATTGGAGGGGGGCATACGTGGCCGGGAACTGCTTATAATTCTGGCATGACAAACTATGATATAAATGCTTCTCTAAAGATTTGGCAATTTTTTGCACAATACGACATAAATGGCCGTATCAACCCAACTGCAATTGAAGCACCTGTCGCAATGAACGAAACAATTATTTATCCAAATCCCGCGACCACAGAGGTTTTTGTAGAAAGAGCAGACTCGGGAACCAAAACCTATAAAATATTTAACCTTCAGGGAAGGATAATGCTGCAAGGCCGCCTGGATGGGTCAAAAAAGACTATGAATGTTGAGCCGCTTGCTGAAGGGTTGTACGTGCTTCAACTGGGAGAGGCGGCTTTTAAATTTGTGAAACAATAAGATAAACCAGGTTTTCAGTCTGACATTTTTTGTTTTGCCCTATTGTGATGGCATAAGCAGGCCTTGCATTTCGTCTTTTTACAAGGCCGAAACGAGACTATATAATACAATTACCGGGCAAGTGTAATATTGTCTTTCCCGATCTGTCTTTTTCCTGTTTTGTGCAACAAAACGACGTCCTGAAAATCCATATCTGAAAATTAATCAGTTAGGGATGGAAAAATTACTTTTTGGGTCATGCGGAACAAATTATAAAGGATACTAATTCAAAAAAACAGGTTTCTTAAAAATATTTTTGAAATGATGTATTAAAGTTTAAATGAGATAACATAAGTTATCTTCGCCTCCAGCCGGCTTGGCTCTTCATTTTTGGGTTATTCCCTTCGGTCATGAGCTCAGCGCCTAACGGCGATTCGGTTGAACCAAAAACGAAGCAAAACTTTAGTCCGACTACCGGCGGGAATTCAAGGCTCAGTATTTTAAGCGACCTTCTTTACTTTCGATTTCTAAATTAAAAAAACTCGATGATGCTATTTATTTTCTTCTTCTAATTAGAGATATTGT
>NZ_DATFKB010000200.1:0-7730 GCF_035268865.1 Salinivirga sp.
TGGACAGACCAAAGAAATGGGGAAGATGATACAGATGTTTGGTTATCGAAATCTACAGATCAGGGCGATACGTGGTCAGAGCCAACACGGGTGAATAATGATCCTGCTGGCCGCCATCAGTTTTTCTCCTGGATGGATGTGGATCAGGTGACAGGTAAAATATATGTTGTTTTTTATGACAGACGAAATACCACTGGAAACTATACGGATTTTTTCCTCGCAGCATCAGAGGATGGAGGTGAAACATTTGAAAATATCCAACTCAATACAATATCTTTTTTACCTAGTGAGAATATTTTTGTGGGCGACTATACCAATATTGTAGCATATGATGGCATTGTAAGGCCCATTTGGGTTGATATGAATGGTGTTTCATTAAGTATAAAAACTGCATTGATTCAGGATAGTAGTGCTGTTGGAACCCGGGAACATATATTCCCTAACAAAAGTTCTTTGCAGATTTATCCTAATCCTGTGGATTTTACTACGAAAATGTCAATGAAGTTACGGGATAATAGCATTGCTTCTTTAGGCGTATATGACTTACAAGGTAAAAAAGTTGTCAATATTATTTCAAGAAAGCATTACACAGCAGGGAAGCACGTTATTGACTTTGGCAGTTATGTGGACGATTTAGTTCCGGGACACTATATTTTAATTCTTAAGGTTAACGGAACACGTAAAAAGACACAAAATTTTATTGTTGATTAACGCTCAGTTTAGCAAAAAAAAACCGCTGGAACATTCCAGCGGTTTTAGTATATAAAACGATTTGTTTTATTCAATTACAACTCTGCGAACGCCCATTCTGTCGCCGTTTTGTACGCGTACAAAATAAACACCGCTTGCTACATCAGAAAGGTTAATTGTACCCTGGTTCTGAATTTCCTGTGAAGTAATAACCTGACCAATAGCGCTAATTACAGTTACTTTATTAGCACCTTGTGCTTCAATATTAATAACGCCGTTTGATGGGTTAGGATAAACGTTCATTTCGATTGCTTTTGGGCTCTCAAAAATACCCACTGGCTCAATACCAAATACGTCATCAACAGTCATAGCACCTTCTACGGTAATCATGCGGTTGTCTCCACCGTCCCATTCGCCGTTATCCCAGCTTGAGTTTACGAAGTATTTGTATTCGTAATCACCTTCTTCTAAAGAAAGCACAACTGAATAGATAGTATCACCGTCTGGATCTTCAAGAATGTATTCAGGGCCAGCAATAGGCTCTGTCCAACCTGTAATTGATCCTGTAACATTTAAGGTATCTTCACCAATTACAAAATCAGCTGAATCAACAGCAGGACGCATATCTACGTTAAATGTAACATCATAAACAACTGGCTCTGCAACCTGAATGTTGTCAAGAATAATTCTAAACATGTCAGTTACATCATAATGCTGGAAAGCAATGTAAATGGTTTCCCCAGCATAATCACTTAAGTCAAGTGCACGTTCATAAATGTTTGAATCGATTGTTTCTTCAAAAAGACTGTCAGTGAATGACGCTACAGAATTGTCAGTTGTAGAAACCAATACTTTGTAGTTTTCAGCAGCCCAATCAGGATCTTGTGCATAAACAGTGTATAGCAACTCCAGTGCTCCTGTTGCATCACTAAGGTCAATTGCTGGCGAAACCAACCAATTGTTTGGTGTTAGGGCACCTTCATCATTATCGTAAGAAGCCGATGCTACAGCCCACCCGGTTGTATTCGTTTCTGTTGGAAACCATGTATGTCCGTCACCATCTTCATCGTACATAGTCCATGCGGAGGCTGTTGTGTCAGCTTCAAAATCGTCACTGAAATATACAACTCTTCCAGACTTAGTAAGCTCCGTGGATGTATTGTCATCCAGGTTGTTGATTTTACCTGAGCGTGTTGCAATTGGTTGAGCATTAACTGCTACCATCAAAAAGCTCATCACAGTAAGTAAAAGAGTAAATTTTCTCATAATAAATAAAATTTTAAGTTTAACAATGCTATTTACATTTAGCTAAAATAGTGTAGAATTACCGAAAATCAAAGAAAAGACGCCCTTTTAACTGAACTTTAACTACGCAAACGATTGCAATTTGAGTTTTTTATTTTGTTACCTCCTGATACTTTTTCATTTTAAGGTAAAGAGAAAAATTATCTACTATAAATCCTGTTTAGTCTTCAATTTCATATAAAAATCTTTTGATACTCTTTTTGGGTGTTTTTTCGAATTCGCGCGGATACAGTTTAAAGCGACTTATTTGCTTAAACCTGGGAAGTTCTGAATTAATGTCGCTGCGACCTTCCTCAAGTATACCGGGTAATTGATTAACGCGTATACCCTCTTTGTCTATAGCCTCATAATCGGGATAAACAAGAGCTACAAGCTTGTTGTCGTCTGGCAGCACAAGCGATTCCATTACATGTGGCAGGTTATTAATTTTAGACTCAATCTCTTCGGGATAGATGTTTTCACCTGAAGGACCAAGGATCAGTGATTTACTACGACCATTAATAAATACAAAGCCTTCGTCATCAACCATACCTAAATCGCCCGTATGCAACCAGCCATCTTTGTCTATAGCCTTAGCTGTTGCCTCGGGATTCTTATAGTAGCCTTCCATTATATTCTCACCTCTGACCAGAATTTCGCCAACTTCTTTTTCGTCTTCATCGGCATCAATTTTTATTTCTAAAGTGTCAACTACCTGACCTGCTGAACGGTATTTTGTTTTCTGCCATCCGGAGTAACTTATTAATGGACCGCATTCTGTCATACCATATCCTATGGTATATTTAAAATTAATTTTTCTCAGGAAGGTTTCCACGTCTTCACTCAATGGTGCTCCGCCTATTACTATTTCTCTGAACTCTCCGCCAAAAACATCTGTGAGTTTTTTATTGATTTTCTGATAAACAGGTTTGTCTACCAAAGGTAATGAAGTGAGTAATTTTATCAACCTTTTATCCAGTGCGGGCTTAATCTGTTTTTTGTATATTTTTTCAATAATTAAGGGCACCGCAATAACTACTGATGGTTTAATTGATTGAAAAGCCTGAACTATAATTTTTGGAGAAGGGGTGCGTGTTAAAAAATTGATATGACATCCCATTGAAAATGGCCACAGGAACTCAAAAGCGCATCCATAAGTGTGCGCAAGCGGTAATATCGAAACAATTTTTTCTCCTGTATTTAATGGCAGGTTATTGCGCGCAAATCTTACATTTGCTGCCAGTGCATTATTCTTTAAAACAACACCTTTCGAAAAACCGGTTGTGCCACTTGTATAATTAATAATACCTATTTCGTCATTTGAAACTGGCGTTATTTCAAAGTCATCATTCGAAAACCCGTTTTTATATTTTTGGTTGAAAAATTCATTGGTGGTGTTAATGGCATTGGTAAGGTTGCAGTCAGGTTTGTTGCAGAGTGCCGAAAAATCCTCTATGGATAATATTCCATGTAGGTTTTCCATACATGATTCATCAATTTGTTCCCATAGCATTTCTCCAACAAATAGTAATTTAGAGTCTGAATGATTCACTATATGATGTATATCGTTGGCATGAAAATCAGGCAGAATAGGCACTATTACACCACCATAGCTTACTGTGGCAAGATATACCATGCCCCAATGAGCAGAGTTTTTGCCCAGGAGTGCAATTTTATCACCTTTTTTTATTCCTGCTTCCTCAAAAAGCTTATGCAACCATTTTATTTGGCGACCTGTATCGGCATAAGTAAAGTCTTTACCTTTATAATCTGACAGGGCAGGATAGTCCCAGTTTTTTTTAATACTGTCGGCGATATACGCCACAAAGTTTTCTTTTATCATATTCTGTTGCTTTCGTTTAACTAAATGCGTGCTTTATGCCGGTTGTTTGACTTGAATATATTGAAAAGGCATTTTTACCATCAAAATCAGTTCCAGAAAATTGTGCACAATATAACTGTTTTATAAGCAGACCTGAACTTTTTGCGATTAAAATTCACACATGTGAATATATAAAGTCGTTTGGTATAAACAAAATTTATTGCTGGTTATGACTCCGTAATGTTTTTAATAAGAGCGAAAAATACTTATTTTGCTTATAAAAAGAAATTATATGAAACTTCTTTTTACAACCTTGATTTTATTATTTGTGTATGTATTAAATGGACAGGCTGTTGCTGAAAAATTCTATTTAGAAAGTGGAGCTGTATATATTGGTACTGTAAAAGAACAAACGGATGAAATAATTACAATTCTAACCATTGATGGGAATGAGCTTAGAATAAAAAAGCAGGATATTGTCAGAATTGAAAAACAAAAGTCAGTTGCAGAACAAACCTCAGATAGTACTGCAATACCGGATGGTTTTATTGAGGTAAATGCAGCATTCAATGGTAATGAATCTGATATAGGCGCAAATTTATACCGTCTGGGATTTTACAGGGGTATCCGGATTAAGAGCAGCTTGTTTGTAAGTGCAGGCGGTAGTGTAAGGAGTTATGGATTAAATACCATGCATGGACATACTTTAATTAGTGCCGATGGTAATTTACGTTTTTATCATAAGTCAAAAGATCACAGAGGCTTTTATTTAGGTTTTACTCCGGGAGTTTTGTTTAATATTACTAAAGATTTCAGGGCCGAAGGACTTTCGCTGAATTTGAATGGAGGATGGATCCTAAAATTGATTAATGATACACCTTTTTATTTAGGCGCAACCATGGAATTTTATGGAACAGGGGTGGAGCGTGGTGTTTTATTTGGTGTATCGGCTTCTGTAGGCATATAATTGAAAAATTAATATCCTCTGGATTTCACAGCCAAAAAAGCCAATTTATAAATAAATGAGAATATGGTTGTTACCTCAGGTGGTACAAAAAAGTTCAATTTTTTTAAGTTACATTTTTGGCAGAAAAGATAAATACACTACATTTGCAACCGCGTTTAGGAGAGATGGCAGAGTGGTCGAATGCGGCGGTCTTGAAAACCGTTGTCCTTCACGGGACCGGGGGTTCGAATCCCTCTCTCTCCGCAAGGAGATAAAAGGAGCACAAAAAAGTGTTCCTTTTTTTTGTTATTACCCTTTTTGATCAGCCAATGGCAGTGTAAAGCTGAATTTTGTACCGCTTCCATACGCGCTTTCAAATGATATGTTCCCACCATTCTGATTTATAAAGTCTTTACATAATTTCAAGCCCAGTCCTATGCCTTTTTCAGAGTTAGTACCCCTTGTTGTATGCGTTTCATCTTCGCTGAATAATTTGCTTATGTGCTCCTTTTTAATGCCGATACCGTTATCCTGTATTGAGATGTTTACAATTTTCTCAGATTTTTGAGCATCTATAACCACTTTTCCACCTTCTTTTGTGAATTTTAATGCATTGGAAAGTAAGTTTCTGGCTATGGTGCTAACCATGTCAGGATCTGCATATATATCAATTGAAGAGGGTATGTTCTGGACTAATTCTATGTTTTTGGTTTGTGCCATATTTTCCTGCAAACTGATATCTCGCTCGATGGCCTGCTTAAGGTTAATTTTCCTTGGATAGAAGTTTAATTGTCCTGTTTGAGCTCGTGACCAGTCTAATAGGTTTTGAAGCAACTGGAATGCATCTTTTGAGGCATTCTCAATAAATTTAAGCGACTTTTTAGTATCGTCTGAATCCATCTCATCAAGGTTTTCAATAAGTAAATCCGACTGTCCCAGAATTATATTGAATGGGTTGCGCAGATCGTGTCCGATTATTGAAAATAATTTATCTTTTGTGTGGTTCAGTGTTTTAAGCTCTTTGTTTACAGTTTCAAGCATTGTTGCCTGCTGCTGAATTTCTTCTTTTTGTTTGATAACCTCCTGGGTTCGTTGTCTTACTTTTTGTTCAAGTGTAATATATAGTTGTGCGTTTTCCAATGAAATGGCAAGCTGCGTGCATAAAATAGAAAGCACATTTACTTTATCCTGGGTAAAAAGGTTTTTATTTAGATTATTTTCCAGGTATAAAATACCGACTGTGCTGGCCTGTTTCAATACAGGTATGGCGACAAGCGATTTGATTTTGTGCTGTTTTACGTAAGGATTGGAACCATAATAACTATTTGCCTGGGCGTCGTTTAGTGTTATAATTTTATTGTTATTTATAACGGAGTTAATGATTGTTACAGGTAGTATTTTATCACTTAAGTCATAATGTGATAATGCTATTTTAATGTTATTCTGCTCAACATAACCCAACGCTTCGATTTTCCATGTTCCGGTATCTTTTTCGTTCAGTATAAGTACACCTTTTTGTGCCCCGGCATGTTCCAGGATAAGGGTCATTGTCTTTTTTAAGAGCTCTTCTGGTACTATTTCACTGCTTATGGTTTTCGCAGCATCAATTATGGTGTCAATATCTACAGATAATGCCAATTGAGTTGAAGAGCTTTGTTTTGACATGGATGCTGTTGTATCAGGGGTAGTAGCGATGATGTTTGAAAAATTCTGTAGTAGTGCCAGGGCTTTTGCTTCTGCACCCCACTGTTTATATAGGCTATATGCTTCGTTTAAATATGTTTTTGCAATTTTTTTATTGCGATGTTTTATCCATGCTCTGCCGCACAGTTCATTGGCAAGTGCTTCTTCATGAATGAATCCGTTTTCTTTATACAACTCAATAGCTTCTTCATAAAGTTTAATAGCTTCTATCTCTTTTCCAAAAGTGCTTTGTTCCTCTGCTTTAATCAACTTAAGCTGACCTTTGAAATTCATTGGTGCATGTTTTGCCCAGATTTGAAATTGCTTGACGTTCTTGCTTACTGTTTTTCGTATCTGTTTTTGTTGCTTTTTGCTTACCTGATTATAATTGGCAAGTAAGATAAGTGATTCAAAAAATCTGAAGTTGGCAAACATTAATAAACCTGCGACGCCCTTTTTGTATTTATCAGCTTTTTTCAATATTGAATATGCCTGGCTGTAGCGATTAAAATAATAGGCTAATGTAAGCTTATCCAGATAAATCATTAGGAGTGAGGTATCATCCTGATCTTTTTCATGATAGGCGATCATCTCATCTTCATTATATATTTGACCTTTTAATAATTCCGGTTTATCAGAGGGTATAATGAAATTAGTAAAAAGTTGTAACAGTACATCAAATTGACTTGCCGATATTTTTTCGTATACATCTGAGATTGACTTTTTTTGCTCTGTTGTTCGCTCTATGAGCGTTTTGAGCTCATGTCCGGCCCTGAAGTAATAGTGTGCCCCTGCAGCAGCAGCACTCATCATATATTCATAATCACCTGTTTCTTCGGCAATTTTATAGGCATCTTGAATATGCTTATTAGTCATCTTTAAGGGCTCTTTCCAGGGCGATATTCCTACATTAAATATGTAAAAAGCCTGGGCATAGTGTTCGCGTCCGCTAATTTTCTCAAATAGCTTCATTCCCAGCTGGCCAAGTTCATAGGCCCCTGGAATATCTTTGAAAATAACATTTGTTAATAATCCAAAAGTTATGAAACTGACTGGCGATATGGGAGCAACGCCATGTTTTAAAGTAATGTCGATGAGTTTGAATACAACCAAAGCAAAAAGGTTGGGGTTTGTGCGAAAGAGTACGGAAATAGTTTGTGCCATACTTCGCATTATCGCCAACTGAACAGGATCATTCATTGGAGGAAGGTCGGCGATATTTTTAATTGATACTTTTTTTATCTTGCGTTTTGTTTTAAATAATTCCAGGAGCAGTTTTAAAGAACCTGGTTGCTTCTGAAAGTG
>NZ_DATFKB010000201.1:0-15183 GCF_035268865.1 Salinivirga sp.
TGAGAATAAACTGAAGATAAAGAAGTTATAAGAATTAGAGTGATTAAAATTTTTACTCGGCTGATGATCATAATAACGGATTTTGCTTGCAAATTTGGCAAAAATTATGCGAAGTTGAAGTTCCTAACGATGGAAACAGAATTTTGTTCGAATTAGGACAGGAGGTTACAGGTTCCGAAAAACACAAATTTTCAATTTGTTTATTTTTCCGGGATGCTCGAAAAATTATAAAAATCATAGATCTTATATTTTTTGGCATTTCAGGTTTGGGGCTAGATGGATCCGCGGGATGGAGATCTTCTCCCATTCAGAGAGTTAGTGAGGAGTGCAGAGGTTTCAAAATTGAACGATAATGAATTTACCTGACCCTATGCTTCAAAATAAAAAGCACTATTTTAGCAAAAAAAAATAAAAAAATGCGTAAAGAAGAACGATTCAAAAAAGTGATTAATTATTTTCTGGAAGCTATGCCGGTGGCCGAAACAGAGCTACATCACCGAAACCCCTACGAGTTGCTTGTATCGGTAATTTTATCGGCGCAGTGTACCGATAAGCGTGTAAACCAAATTACGCCGCCCCTTTTTGCCACCTACCCTACTGCTGAAGCTTTGGCCGGGGCTGAGATACCTGAAATTTTCGAATACATTAAATCCTGTTCTTATCCCAATAACAAGGCAAAGCATCTGAGTGGCATGGCGCGCATGCTGGTAGAAGAGTTCGACAAAGAAGTACCTCCCGACACAAAAGAGCTCCAGAAACTACCGGGTGTGGGCCGAAAAACAGCCAATGTAATTGCCTCGGTTATTTACAACCAGCCGGCCATGGCTGTAGATACGCATGTTTTCCGTGTTGCAGCACGCATTGGATTAACGCACAACGCAAAAACACCGCTTGAAACCGAAAAACAACTGATCAAACACATTCCCGAAAAACTCATTCCGCGCGCCCATCACTGGCTCATTTTGCACGGAAGGTACGTGTGCCTGGCGCGCAAGCCCCAGTGCACGAAATGTGGATTAAAAGATTTTTGCAAATATTATGAAAAAGAAACAGCAAAGAAAAAAGCATAAAATATATGGGAAAAGATGAAAAAATTTCATACTTTTGCCATCCGAAAAACAAGGAGGTCCCGTAGCTCAACTGGATAGAGCAACAGCCTTCTAAGCTGTAGGTTCCAGGTTCGAGTCCTGGCGGGATCACAAAAGCTGATTTGAGAGCGAGTATTGAACGTAAGTTTGGTACTCGCTTTTTTTTGTGATCAATTCTGCTCCAGATAGCGCTGCACAAAATACACCCAGCTGTCCAGCCGATCAAACAATTGTTTCTTAGGTTCCAAAGGAATAATGATATCTGGCGCAATGCCAATATTGTCAATGGGATTTTCAGGCAATCTCCCGGAACGGGTAGCTGGAAGCCAGAGATTGTATTTTCCGGAAGGCAATTCGTGTGGTGTGATGTTTGAATAATCAAGTATCCCGGCAGAATTTTCATTACCAAAAATGGTAACTTTATCGCTATGTTGTGCCGTCAATAAAAACTGTTCGGCTGCCGAGGCATTTTGTCCATGCATAATAATTCCAACTTCACGTGGATAAGGATAAACGGTATCCCGCTTTACAACCCTGTCTCCTTCTTGGTGCGGATGTACGATAAATTCCCCTACATTTTCTTTCATGGCCTTTAGCAGAGCTTTTGATGCTTCCATTCCACCCTCTTTTATTCTACCCTCGGCTATAGCCTCTTCCCAGTCGGCGATTATCCCCTCTGTAGCAAGCCACTCTACACCTTTACTTTCATAAGGCTGTGTATAGATCAGATCTGCCAAAATACTGTAATAATTATCCTGTCCCCCTCCGTTACCTCTGATATCGATAATGAGGTTTGGCCGCGCCATAATTTCATCCCAATGCTTTGTTACAAGTTCTTTGGCCATATCACTGCTAAAAGTTACGATGCGCAAATAAAAGGTACTATCGCTCAAATAAGTGGCTTTAGGAAAAATATTAAGACCATTGGGATGTTTGGGCATATAAGAAGCCAGAAAAGCAAAATCTCTGACCCTGTCATTGGATTGGCGAACGAAACGGGTTTGATTATGCAATTCCAGCACTTTATTGTTGAGATACATTGATGCCTTGCCATCTGTTGGCTGGAAGTTCCTATATGGTGGATATACAGTGGACTCAAACTGGTTGCCTCCGGATGGCTTCAGTTCAAACATCACCTGAGTTGAATCGTAATTGCGAAAATTTAAAGCTGATGCGACATAAGAACCATCGTCCTGCTTTTCAAGGGCAAATGTTCCACGAAAACCAAACCATATATCTTCCAGTGAGTCAGCAGATGATTTAATCTTTATTAAATCAGGCTTATAAAATTTACGTTTGATCTCCGGTTTATCCTTTTGTGATTTTTTATTGTGCCGGTTCACAGAAATGCGCAAATGCCTGTCCCTGAAAAAGGCCGCATATTGATTTAAATAGTAATAACATGAATCCGGGTATTCATTGAGTTTTTGGCGTAAATGCATTTCAAGCTCTCTGAGTTCATCAATATTCTCTTCATTCACTTTGTCGCGATAACCGGGATAATCATTGGTAATGCGTTTCACCACATAATTAAAATCTTCAAGGCATAAATTTGATTGCGTAAAGGCATTGGAGGCAAAGATTGCCAGTAATAAAATCAGGAATACATTTCTCATGACTTTTTCTTTTTCTGGGGTTTTCACAAATCTAAACGACTAAGCTACTATTTATTATTTTATAACAAAGGCAAAAATAGCAAATAGTAGCTCACAAAAAAGCATTCATAAATTTTCGTGTCATAACCAGGCAAGCCACAAAACAACCCACGGCGACCTCTTTTGATGAAATCTTTGGTGGGTTAGCAGCTCAAAATGATGACAAGGCCATAAGATTCATTATATCATTGGTGGGATGTGAAGGGGATGGGGGAAGGCTACCATTCCATCACTGATTTTCTTTGTAGATAATTGTTCGAGATCGCTTTGTCGCTCTCACCTTCGTTTCTACTCCGGCGAGCAAGCTGCTCCGCGCGATGAACTCTGTTTAATCTGTTTTCTATCTGCTATCTTCAGCTTTGCGCAGCGCTTCTAATTAATAATTATTTTATCGCTGTAACTTGATTTTTCTCCAACAACATTTACAATGTAAATTCCATTTGATGGCAAGAAAGCATTTAAAGAGGCTCCCGTAAAGTTGCTATTTAAAACCAGCTGCCCACTGATATTGAATATCTGTAGCTTGTAATTTTCAACTACATCCATAGAAATATTAACCTTTCGGTTTCCTTTAGATATTATTGTCATTGAATTGTGGTTCCCATTGGCTGCCAATAAATCATCTGTACCGGTTGTTGTTATTGAAATATCCTTTTCGGCAAATAGAATAAGCTCGTCATTTTGATCATAAACTTCAAAACCAATGGTGTAATTTCCATTACCAATGTAATCCATAATAAACTCATCAGTATTTCCTAAAGCACTAGCGTATATCGTGTTATCAATAACAGGGTAGTTGTTTTCACCAGTCAAATACATATTCACACGGTAATCCAAATTGGGATTAAATGCCAGTAATTCATAGTAAAGGGATTTGTTATCCTGATTCCACCCGACATTGACGGCAAGTTGATTGTTAATTTTGGTAATACCGGCCAGGTTAACTGTAGGGCAATAAGCCTCATTCCAACTTATTTCTTCCAACGAAGAGAGGATGGCGTCTGTAAAAAATGCATCTGAAACCCCTGCCCACAGTTCGATATAATTGTCTTTTCCTCCATTACTAAAATCATATAAATCATTATCCACATTGTATTTGCCCCACGTCCAGAATTTCATCCCCGGCGTTTCAATGTTTTCAGAAATTCTAAAAATTCCTTCCTCATTATCATGATTAATAACGCCCCAATAATTATCGACTAAATTATTTGCATATGCTATCCCCATATCATCCCACTCGCTTAAATAATTAATATTTGTGAAATCATACAAACTGCCATAATTGCCAATCCAATTTCCCGGACTCCATGCTGCTTCATAGTTTTCGATGGGTACAACCATTTCAGAATTCAATGGTGAGCCTGTATTTCCAATATTAGAACCCGGAGTAAGTGTGGTACATGTCCAATATTCATAGTTCACATCATTTTCTGTATTGTTTTTTAAACTCACGTTGAAATCCCACAGGGACGAACCCATATAAACTCCAACTTCTATACGACAAGTAATGTTGGTTATGCCATTATTGAATTGGCCCGGTGTATTATCAAACATAGTGGTATCAGTATATTCCATACTAATAATTACAGAATCACCCGTATTTTCCTCCACATTAAAATTCCATGGTAATAACCAGGTTTTACCGTGTTCCGGTTCCGGAAAAGTGGGGAATATACCTCCATAAACCATTAACCAGTCATAATAAAAATTACCGTCATTCATGCCATATGGCGAACCACATTCACTTTGATACAGGTACTCATGATTTGTTGGTTTATACACAAAAGAAATAATCCTTGCTCCATATTCCGGAACCACGACCAACCGTATTAACTCATTCTCAATCACTTTCCCACTGAATTGAACTTGTTGAATGTCATTATCATTCGTAGAATACGTATTCACACTATAATCATCATTTAGCTCAAACATATGATGTTGCCAACTAATAATTGTATCACGGAGTTGAACCTGTGAATGTAAAACTATTGGCAATAAGAAAAAAGTCACGAGAGAGCGTCTAAAAAATCCTTTTGATTGTATCATAAACCTTAAGTAGTGAATTGCATTATTTGCGACATTTATACTAAATAAGCATAAAGATGTTAATATAAACCTTTCAGATCAAGCTGCAATAAATGATATGGTTTTTTTCTATAAAAAAGTAAAAAAATCAAGGCCACAGAAACGATTACGGCAGTGAGACCTCCAATGACCAAAATTATTCCGTATAATCTTTTTCGCTCGAATTTTGGTGCATTTGCTAAATTTTTCCACGGTGATCGGAAAGGAAAAATTAATGAAATTGGCCTCATTTTGTACAAATCTTTATTTTATTTCACGCAACGAACGCCACGGAAAGCCCCACAAACGCATCGCCTATCAATAAGTCTCCAACTCTTCTCCCCGCGCCCTAAGCCCTAAAGAGCACAAACGCACAAGGTTTCGGGAAAAACTCAACTAATCAACTCAATTCACGCAATATCTTCTTCGGTTTTCTGTGTAAAAGCTTGCACGAGATCGCCACGTCGCATCGCTCCTCGCGAAGACGTTTCCAGATAGAGATTCTGCATTCGTTGCGTTCGTTGCGAGCATCGTTGCGTGAAACCATCGTTTTTTTAACTTCAGAGTAAGTTTTTTTACCTTTCTAACAAAGTAAAGTAAAATACTGTTCCTTTTTCTATGCTACTTTCAAACCAGATTTCACCGCCATGCAACGCTACAAATTCTTTGCATAAAATTAAGCCTAATCCGGTACCTTTTTCGTAATTTGTTCCCAGTGTTGAATATCCCCCTTCAATTTTGAAAAGATTGTTCTGTTTTTCAGGTTTTATTCCTATACCATTATCTTCCACCATAATTTCAATTGCTTTTTTATGCTTTTTTGCTGCAATTCTTATTTCCCCATTTTCTTTCGAATATTTAACGGCATTGGAAACAAGGTTGCGAAGCGTTGTTTGAATCATTATTGGATCTGCCTCAATTTCAATATCTGCGGGTATTTCAACTTTTGCATCAATATGTTTTTCCTTAATATTGGCCTCCATAATATTTACTACATCGCAGGCAAGGTCTGCCAGAAAAACTTTTCGCGGCTTTATTTTCAATTTGCCTTTTTGTAATTGTGACCACTGCAGAAGGTTATCTAAAAGACTCACACTATGCTGCGTAGTCTCATAAATCAGTCGGATGTATTTTTCCGCTTTTTGGCGTTCATCTTTTTTTATTCTTTTCAAGGCAAGCTGAGAAGCCCCAAGAATAGCACTGAACGGGTTTTTAAGGTCGTGTGAAATAATACTGAAAAATTTGTCTTTGGTGGCGTTGAGCTCGCGTAATCTGGCTTCATTTTCTCTCAGGGCTTTCTCGGCTTTTTTCTTGGCTGTAACGTCGTGAATGATTGAAATAAGTAGCTGGGCAGTTGAAAATTGGACTTTCCCGCTATAAACTTCGACATCTCTAATTTCTCCATTTGCCAGTTTGTGTGTAAACTCGAAAAAAAATCTTTTTTCTTTTTTAGCATGAAGCATTTCCTGCTGAATTTCTTCCTTAGAGAGCATGTTTATATCCATGATTGTCAGTTGCTTCATCTCATCACCTGTATATCCGTAATATGCACGGGCAGATTTATTGGCATCCTTTATTTTGCCTGATTCCGGATCGATAAGCAGCATCACGGATTTATTATCGTAAAAAATTGAGCGGTAGCGGGCTTCGCTTTCCTTCAGGGCTTGTTCGGCTTTTTTTCGTTCAGATATGTCTCTAAAGATGCCATATACATATTGTTTACCTGCAAGTGTTATGATATTTGGGCTGATTTCAACAGGTATTAATTCTTTGTTCTTATTAATTACGGTCAATTCTTTGTATGATATTTTTCTTCTGCAATAAAGGTTATGTTTGAATGATTCTCTCACATCTTTTTTAATCGATTCGGGATGCAACTGGCTTTGATGCATGCCAATAATCTCATTTTTTGAAAACCCAAGCAATTTTTCAGCGCGGCTATTGGCTTCGACAATTTCCCCTGTCGCTGCATCAGCCAAAAATATTGCATCATTGGCATTTTCAAACAGGGCTTTAAACTTTGCTTCGCTTTCTTTAATTTGCTCCAGGTTTCGTGAATTAGCCAGTGCAATGGAAATTAATTCTGCAAATGATCCGGCAATACGTGCATCATAATCTGTAAAGTCGGTTTCTTTATTGCCCAATCCCAAAAGCCCGATGGTATTATCTCTACTTTTCAAAGGGGCTAACATCACATTTTTTAATGGGATGTGACCCTCGGGCATATGTTTAGAATGCGGACTTTCTGAATACCGATTGTCGTAATTTGTTTCTCCTGTTTGATATACAACCTTCCGGAGTCCATGTATGGGCATGGGCAGGTTTGGATTTACATTGCAGGACTCATTCCCAGGCTCCAGATATATAACATCGTTTTCTATTCCATTTTCATTTAGCAGGGCTACAAAACCGGATTGGGCACCTGTAATTTCACGGCAATAATCGAATACTTTTTGGGCTGTGGTTAAGAAGTCTTTGCTCTCAAGCACAATACGTGTACCCCTTAGTAATTTAACAATTTCATTGTTCCTTGCCTTTATTGCCTTTTGAGTTTCTATGTAATTAGTAACATCGCGATAAGCTCCTAATGAACCTGCATATTCTCCCTTTTCATTTCGTAATATGCGAATATTGCTTAATGTCCACACCGTTGAACCGTCTTTTCTTTTAACTAAGAACTCGTAATTTTGAACTTTATCACCTTTTTTTTCTACTTCTTTAATGAATTCTTCTCTTGAGTCGGGGTTTATATAGATCGAGGCCATGGGCTTGCCAATTAATTCATCCGGGTACTGGTATCCGCAAATTTCGGCTGCTGCCTGGTTCGCTTCTGTTATTTTGCCGTCTTGACCGGTTTTTAATATGCCTTCATTCAGTGTACTGAACAATTTTGCATAGTTTTTTTCTTTTTCCGTTTGTTCGATAAAATGAGACAAACGTTCTCCAACTATGCGTAGTAGTGTGTACTCTTCTTCCAGAAAAGGATTTTTCCAGGTGGTTGGGTTTTCACGGTAAACTATTTGTATTTGGCCTTGTAATGCTTTGTTTACAATGATTTCTGTTTTATGTTTCCACTGGGTTTCAGTATATTGAGCGGTTTGATATTGGTCATCGTTGTAGGTGATTTTTACTTCTGTAATTTCCGGAAATTGCCAACTGTTTTTAAGCACTGCGGGTATTTCTGTAAGTAAATCTGCTACAGAATTTTGTGTTTCAATAAGCTGGCTAAGTTGCTGTAGGCAATTTAGTTCTTTTACCCTTTCCTGCAATTGGTGTTCACGCTCCTTTTGCCGGGTTATATCATGGGCGTTGACTATTATTCCCTCTATTTCCGAATGATTTAGGAAGTTTTGACCGTTGGCCTCCAGCCATATCCAATGTCCTTCCGCGTGTAAATATCTGAATTGAACAGATTCTATACCTTCCGACTCACTGGCAACCTTTTGAATTTTTTTAGCCACAATCTGTTGGTCATCAGGATGAACGAAGTCAAGTGCTGCATGTTGATTCCGTCCCCCGCTTTTGTAACCAAGGATACGCTCAGTAGCATTGCTTTCAAAAAGTATGGTGCCATCCTCATCCAGTAAAGTGATGATATCGAACGAATTTTTTATTAGGAATTGAAATATCTCCGGGTTTTTATGGATTGCTTTATCAGCCATTTTAGTATTTAATTTACCAATATTTTTTCTTTACCCACGTTATTTTTCTCGCTGATTTTCGCAGAAGTTTCTTTGCGTGACTCTGCGAGAACTCTTTTTATTTTTAATTTTCAATAGTTATCTGTCCCCCAAAAGGTGCGATGGGACATCAATTATTGAGCACTAATTAGGCTTTCTCTTTTGGCGAAACAAACTGTGAGTGTTAAAATATACTCGTCATGGATGTTTCATTCTGCTTAATTTTTGTACAAATCAAAGACACATATTTCAACAAGATTAATGATTGTAGCACAAAATGATACAGTAAAATCACC
The DNA here is from genome assembly GCF_035268865.1 of Salinivirga sp. Classification (GTDB taxonomy): domain Bacteria; phylum Bacteroidota; class Bacteroidia; order Bacteroidales; family Salinivirgaceae; genus Salinivirga. The sequence goes on from NZ_DATFKB010000201.1 coordinate 8,784, forward strand.
TGTTTTTTTTAACTTACTCCTGTTACAAAAATTTCCGCAATAAAAGGCTTAGGTCTTCCCGCAATATGGGCTTGGAGATAAAATCATCGCATCCTGCATTTTTGGCCATTTCGATATCGTTTTCAGAGGAAGATGCTGTTTGGGCAATAACCGGCAGTTCAGGCAGGAAATTTTTAATTTTTTTTGTTGCTTCAATCCCGTCAATGCCCGGCATTTTCAGGTCCATCAATATCAAATCAATTGATTTATTTTTCTGGCATAAGTCAATAGCTTCCTGCCCATTTTTTACCTGAATAACTTCAAAATTACCTCTAATCTCGTCCTCCAAAAGCGCCTCCAAATATATAGAATTGCTTTTGTCATCTTCTGCAATCAGTATGGTATAATGCCCTCTATTGTTGTTTGTGGGAGTTATTACAGTTGCACTGCAGTCATTTTTGTCAATACCTTCAATGCGTGTATAAGGAAGCGTTACATAAAAAGCAGAACCCTGTCCCTTTTGAGAATTTAAGGTGATTTCTCCACCAAGAAGGATTGTGTTTTCTTTAGCAATGAAGAGGCCAATGCCCAACCCACCCTTTTCGTTGGCTATAGCGGTGTTTTCATGTGAGAATCGTTCAAAAATTAAATCTTTATTCTGAGGGTCAACACCAATACCTGTATCTTTTACATATAATTCTAATTTATCAGACTTCCGTTGATAGCCGATCTCAATAAACCCTGCATGCGTAAATTTGATGGCGTTCTCAATCAAATTTGAGAGAATTTTTATGAGTTTCGGCTTATCTGAAATAATGGTGCTTTCTCCATCTGAAAGGCTTTTTACCAGTGTAAAGGTCACTTCTGGCTGCACCTGTTTTTTAAATGTTGTATAAAGATGTTCTAATAATAAATTAAGGCAAAAGTTTTCAGGGAATACCTTCACCTGACTTGTTTCCAACCTTGAAATCTCAAGTATGCCATCAATTATTTTTAAAAGTTGTTTGCTATTTTGTTGAATTATACGTGTGTAGTACTCTTTTTTTTCGGGCCGCATGTTTGGCCTTTTGAGCATTTGCGCAAAGCCCATAATGCCATTCATGGGGGTACGCACTTCATGCGACATATTATTGATAAATTCACTTTTCAGGCGGCTACTTTCTTCTGCTTTTTCCAGGGCAGTTTTTAACTTATTTTCATATTTTTTGCGTTCAGTTGTTTCTTCTACAATTCCTTCAAGTATTTCATTGCCATTTTCATCGGTAACTTTGCGCAAATATAAGTTGGCATTGAATAGTTCTCCATTTTTTCTTTTATACACATTATCGTATTTGTCAATATTTATTTTTGAAGTGCTCTCAACGATTGATTTTCGTTTTGAGCCTTTTACATAAATTTGTCTTGAAATATCATAAATATTTTCAATTACTTCTTGTGAAGTTTTATATCCAAGCATATTGGCAAGTTTGGGATTAACTTCAATGAATTTTCCCTCCAACGTGGAGCGAAAAATTCCAATGGGTGCTCCTTCGAAAATGGTTTTGTACTTCAGTTCACTGATTTCTGAAAGCTTTTTGGCTTTTATAAGTTCTTTTTCCGCCTTACTTCGTTTGGTGATATCGTGTATTATAGAAAACAAAATTTGCTTTCCTTCCTGCTTAATAGGTGTAGAATGCACTTCTACGGTCCTCACTTCCCCACTGGAAAGCTTATGAGGAAAAACAAAATAGTTACTGTTCATTTTAGAAGCCTTAATACGTTCTTTTCTTATTTGATTTGGATTTAATTGATTAATATCCGAGATATACATTGAGCGTAATGTTGGTAAATCATAACCATAAAATTCAATGGCCGATCTGTTTGCATTTATAATTTCACCTGTTTTTGGTTCAATCAAAAGCATTATGGCGCTATGGTACTCAAACATATTCCTGAATCTTTTTTCGCTTTGTACAGCGTTTTGTTTTGCCTGCTTACTTTCTGTAATATCCAGGAAGGAACCTACCAGGGTTCTGGGTTGCTTGTTGTTGTCGTAAATAATTTCTCCTTGCGAACGCACCCAACGCACTTCGCCTGATGGCCGTACAATGCGTTTTTCAATGTTGTAAGGATTTCCGGATGCAATGGCTTTTTCAACTGCTTTGGCGGCTCGTTCCTGGTCTTTCGGATGAATACTATTAAATCCTTTTTCTGCCGTAGGAGCAAAGCTTTGTGGCTCAAATCCACAAATGCGGAAAAACTCATCTGACCAGATAGCCTTAGCGGTTTTGATGTCCATTTCCCAACTTCCGAGATGAGCTATTTGCTCGGCTTTTTTATAGCGTGTTTCGCTTTCTTTCAGGGCATGTTCAGCCTTTTTGTTGTCTGTAATGTCTCGTGAAATTACAACGGTACGTTTCTGTTTTTTCGTTACTTCATATACTGCACCTTTCGATTCTATAATGCGGTATGAACCATTTTTGTGCCTGAAACGCCAAATATCAATTCTTTGCTTTTCTTTGTTTTTTAGCGTTTCGTATTTCTTAAGACTTTCATGCAAATCATCCGGATGTATCAAATCAATAGCCTTTTGTCCTATTAATTCCTCTGCTTTGTAGCCTAAAATGTGTTCGTATTGTTTATTTAGATATGTGAACCGGCCTTCTTCATCAATTTCACAAACCAAATCGTTCATGTTTTCGACAAGCAAACGATAGTTATGCTTTGATTTTGTCAGTGCTTCCTCTGCATTTCTCCTGGCATCAATGTTCCTGTTATTGACAATTATTATGTTTCCATGAGAACTGATGTCTTTAATGACTTGTGTAACACTTTCATTCCAAAAATAATAGCCTTTTTTATGTTTTATCCGGTACGTGGTTGTGTAATTCGTGATATTTTCCTCCCGGTAATGTTCAATTTCTGCCAAAAGCTTCACTTTATCTTCCGGATGAACAATATCGAAAACATCCATATTATCAAACTCATCGGGATTGTATCCGCTATGGTTTACTGTAGATGGACTAATGTAGATAGGTTTCATGTTTTCATCGTACATAGCGATAGCATCGGAAGAATACTTGTTCAATAAGTCATAACTAATATTAAGCCTATTCAACTGGCTTTTTCCTAAAACATAATCTTCACTGGTATTCTTTATTTTATTCTCTTTTTCTTTTAACAAGGTAATATCGCGCATAACCGCAACAAAATGGCTTAACCCTCCATTTTTATTATATATTGGCGTAGTTTTTATTGAATAATGTTTTCCAAGCAACTCATTATAAAATTCAGAATAACCAGTTTTTTCATCCTTAAGATTCTCCAGAAGCAGGCAATAGCTTTCTGCCATATCTAAATGATGAAAAAAATTATAACATTTTTGTCCTATTACTTCATGCTTCTGTTTTTTCAAAAACGCCAAACCATATTGATTGATATCAATTACATTATATTCTTTGTCAATAACTATCACCACATCATCGACAGCATTCATTGCATGCTGCCAGTTTTGATTGATGCAGTACTCGCTTGTTTTATCGCGATCAGTGAAAATAATACCGTCAAATTCATTTTTTTCGTTGTAATGGGGATAATAATCCATTTGCAAACAGTGTTCTCCGCCATTTTTCTCTATATCAGCCAGGGAATCACAAGTAATTTGTTCACCTTTCAAACATGCATCGAAACAGGGTTTTACTTTTTTAAGGAAGTGCTCCTTACCTAAAAAAGCACTAACCGTTTTACCTACTATATCGCCGGGTTCGCAGTTGTAATAATTACTGTATGCCCGGTTAACAAACACATATTTGTAATTAAGGTCGACAAATGAAGTAGGTGTTTTGATAGCATTAAGTATATCTGTTTGATAATTCATGCAAACTGGTTATAATTGGTTAGATAAGTAGAATTGCTCGTACAATTTAACTATTTTAAAAATACGAAAGATGAGTAAAACTACCCGGAGTGTTAACTCTGAGTTTTTACTTTGCAATATCTTTAATGAGCTGTGAGCCCTTGGTGCCCTTTATTGTTTCCTCGAAACTTTCCAGCATTTTTTCAATTTTTTCTTTTTCGCCAGATTTGGCCGCCAGTATTTTATCAACCCCATGGTGGTCCAAAATATTGAGCACATAACTAATGCTCAGTTTATTTATATCAAGGGCTGGTTGATAAGCATTCACCTTATCCTGCTTTGTATTGACTTCCGAAAGAATACCTGCTTCGGCAAGGACGAATATTATATCACGCACAAGGCGAATTGGAATTTCAAGTTGCTGGCTCACTTCCTTAGCTGTGAGGGGAGGTTCTCCTTTGGCAAATTGTTTTACAAGCAAATGTGCAACCATCAGGGTCAATGCCCGGTGGCTAAATGAGCTAATATTGCGAATATCCGGATCATGCTCGTATTTTTCCACATTTTGAACAGCAAATGAGATCTCGGCACCGAAAAGTACAATGATCCAACTAACCTGAAGCCACATAAGAAACAATGGCAGTGCTGCAAAGCTACCATATATAGCATTATACTTTGATACGCCTATTTGAAAATAAATGTATGCCCATTGGACAAAAACAAACATTGTACCTGCAACAATTCCTGCAGCAAAAGCTGACTTAAAAGTAACATTGGTATTGGGCATAACCATATAAATAATGGTGAGCACAAACCAAAAAAGCACATAAGGAATAAGCTTAACCAGAAAAAAAATCAACGGGCTAATATACCCCAGAAGCTCTACTTCCTGGGTTATTTGTGTAATTTGAGTGGTAATAAATACATTCGAACTGGTAGACAGAATAAGTAAGATGGGTGCAATAAGCATCATTGTAAGATAATCGCTGAACTTGCGAAACCAAACCCTGGGTTTATGGATTTGCCATATCGCATTAAACGAACTCTCTATATTTCCAAAAACTTTCATTACAGTCCAAAGAAGAATAACAATACCTATTCCGGCAATTAAACCTCCTTTGGTGTTTTCCAAAAACCGGTTGGCAAAAGTTATAATCCATTCCAACACCTCCTGACGTTCCGAAAAATTCTTTTTTAATTGCTCTTCCAACATTTCATGAAACCCAAAACCTTTTGCAATACCAAATCCCATAGCCACCACCGGCACGACAGATAACATAGAATAAAAAGTAAGCGCTGATGCCCGGAGTGGTACTTTATCCTCCTTAAACCCTCTGAAGGCAATTAGAATAACCCTTGCGGGCATAATAAGCAGGCGCATAAATTTAGGTAAACCTTCAGGTGTTAAGCGCCAGACGTCTTCGCGAATAAACTGAAGTATGATTCTAAATATTCTCATATTGCACAATTTGGTCAGCACATAAAATTAAAAAAATATTATAAGCAATGTGATACATTGCATAAAAACTATCAGGAGCGAGCTGGTATTTAAATAATAACCAACTTTTAGTTCTGTGCGAAAAAGAGAAAACATTCAACCTGATTTTTTTCATAAGAGCGTTCATCTCTTAGACAGCAAGCCTATTATTTAAAAACATCAGCAACCCTTATTGTCAGCTTTATTGGGAATTGAAAACCAGAAAGTCGAACCTTTCCCAGGTTCACTTGTCGCACCAATTTCACCACCATGTTTGTCGACAAACTCCTTACATAAAATCAGACCCAGCCCGGTTCCCTTCTCATCGTTTGTTCCAGCAGTCGAAATATTTTCGCCGGCCTTAAATAATTTTGATATAACAGCATCATCCATACCAACTCCACTGTCTTTCACATAAACGAAATAACAATTTTCAAAACACTCACTGAAGATTTGAATAAAACCACCATTGGCAGTATACTTCAAAGCATTGGTAATCAAGTTGCGCAGAATTGTACGTAACATATCCAAATCTCCATAAATTATCAGATTATTATTTATGCTATTTTCAGTGCGCAATTGTTTTTGATGTGCCACATTTTCCAGCAACATTAACGATTCATCTACCAGCTCTTTTAGATTGATGTATTTAGGGTTAAATTGAATAGTACCTGACTGCGACCTTGACCAGGTCAGCAAATTATCGAGCAAATTGGTTCCCTGAATGGCTGTATTGTGCAAAATTTTTAAAAAAACAGACAGATTTTGAATATCGCCCTCTTCAATATGATCGATCAGCAGTTCGCTAATACCTACGAGTGAATTAAAAGGATTTCGCAGATCATGCGCAATGATGCTAAAAAACTTATCCTTTGTTTCATTGGCCTTTCTAAGTTGCTCTTCCCGCTCTTTTATAACCTTTTCGTTTTCTAACCGTTCCGAAATATCTTGCGCCATTGCTATCAGAACGGGGCGGTTCTTGAGTACCGTAGCAGTAATAAATATCTCTACAGGATAAGTCTTACCCTCCTTTTTCCGATGATATGTTGTGATATGCTGTCTGCTTCCAAAGTCAAGTTCTTTCCATATATGCTGCTGGTCATTTCGAG
>NZ_DATFKB010000202.1:0-28553 GCF_035268865.1 Salinivirga sp.
CAATCACCCGTCGCCACCAAAAATGGGCGTTACTGCAGAGGAGAGCAACACCTACACCGATTTTGCACTTATCAATCTCGGGGGCGTAAAACCCGATGGCTCAGATGCTGTCAATGAACTCTCCTACCTGATCCTTGATGTGATAGAAGAGATGCGCATACTTCAACCAAGTTCGATGGTGCAAATCAGCAAGAAAAACCCAGACGAGTTTATCCACAGGGCATTACAAATATCAAAGACCGGTTTTGGCCAACCATCCATTTTCAACACCGATGCCATCGTCAAAGAACTGCTTAATCAGGGCAAAGACATTGTCGATGCACGCAACGGTGGTGCCAGCGGGTGCGTTGAAACCGGTGCATTTGGTACAGAAAGTTACATCCTGACAGGCTACTTTAACCTCAATAAAATTCTGGAATTAACGCTTCACAATGGCACAGACCCACGTACAGGCAAAAAAACCGGCATTGACACAGGCAATCCGACTCAGTTTGACAGCATGGACCAATTGATGGAAGCTTACAAAAAACAATTGGAGTTCTTCGCTAATGTGAAGATTGAAGGCAACCTAATCATTGAAAAAGCTTATGCCGATGAGCTTCCAGTGCCCTTTCTGTCACTTATTATTGAGGACTGTATTGCCAATGGAACAGATTACAATGCCGGCGGAGCACGCTACAACACCTCCTATGTGCAGGGTGTGGGACTAGGTAGCATTACCGACAACCTGGCCAGTATCAATCATAATGTTTTCAGCGGAAAAAGCATAGGAATGGAGGAATTGATTAGTGCCATTGATAACGATTTTGAAGGTTTTGAGGAACTGCGCTACCGCTTCATCTATGAAACACCCAAGTACGGCAATGATGATGATCAGGCCGATCAGTTTACCGCACAGGTTTTCGAAATTTTCCACGATGCCATCAACGGCCGACCGACCCATCGGGGTGGTGTGTTTCGCATCAACATGTTGCCCACCACGAGTCACGTTTACTTTGGCAGTGTAATTGGCGCAATGCCAGATGGTCGCAAAGCAGGAGAACCACTATCAGAAGGTATCAGTCCGGTGCAGGGAGCCGACAAAAAAGGGCCCACTGCGGTACTGAAATCGGCAGCCAAAATTGACCATCTTAAAACCGGCGGGACCCTGCTCAATCAAAAGTTTGCACCTTCATTTTTTAAAGATGAAACCGCCATTGCCAAATTGGGCTACCTCATCCGAAGTTATTTCCGGATGGACGGACACCATATACAATTCAACGTGGTCAGTGCCGACACCCTCCACGAGGCGCAAAAACATCCTGAAAAGTACACAGATCTAATTGTGAGGGTGGCAGGCTACAGTGACTATTTCAATGACCTGGGTGAAGCACTGCAAAATGAAATTATTCGCAGAACCGCCCATGAAGAGGCTTAGCCGCATCAAGACAAATTCAAGTAAAACAATAAAAAAACCACAGATCATGTTTCCAAAATCAACCTATATCAACAGACGCAATCAACTCAGAAAACAATTTAAAACAGGGCTGCTTTTATTCCCCGGAAACGAAGAAAGTGCCATGAACTATGCCGACAATACGTATCATTTCAGGCAAGACAGCTCATTTCTGTACTACTTCGGGCTCGACTTTCCCGGTTTAACAGGCATTATTGACATTGACAACGACAAAGACTGGATTTTCGGTGACGACCTTACCATTGACCACATCGTGTGGATGGGATCACAACCAACAATTGCAGAAAGAAGCCAAAAGACAGGGATAGAGCACACTGGAAGTCAAAAAGACCTATTGAACCTGCTTGCTGAGGCCAAAAAACAAAAACAACCCATTCATTTCCTGCCAACCTACCGCCCGGAGCATCAAATAAATCTGCACAACTGGCTCGGCATTCCGGTAAATCAAACCAATGATTTTGCATCAAAAGAAATGATTGTAGCCGTATCGGACCAGCGCAATATTAAAACTGAGGAAGAAATTGCTGAAATTGAAAAAGCCGTAGACATCACCACAGAAATGCACCAGGCCGCTATGCGATTTGCCCGCCCCGGCATGAAAGAAGCTCAGGTAGCAGCTAAAGTGCACGAGGTAGCATTGGCACATGGAGGAAATATCTCCTTTCCCATCATTGCAACTATAAATGGCCAAACGCTGCACAACCATTATCACGGCAATACCATAAAAGAAGGCGACCTCTTTCTGCTTGATGCCGGAGCAGAAACACCTTTGCACTATGCCGGGGATATGTCGAGCACTTTTCCTGTTTCTCAGAAATTCACTGACAAACAAAAGGAAATTTACCAAATCACCCTTGATGCGCACAATGCAGCCATCGAAGCCTGCAAACCAGGCACAGCTTACAAAGAAGTACATTTTACAGCTGCCCGCAACATTTTCGATGGACTAAAAGCACTTGGGTTTGTAAAAGGCAACACAGCGGAAGCTGTGCAGGCCGGAGCGCATGCGCTTTTCTTCCCCTGTGGCACAGGTCACCTGATGGGGCTAGATGTGCACGATATGGAAAACTTTGGGGAAGAAATTGTTGGATATGGCGGAGAGCCCAAAAGCACACTTTTTGGTTTAAAATCGCTGCGCCTTGCAAGGCCCCTGCAACCCGGATTTGTGTTCACCATTGAACCCGGCATTTACTTTATACCCGAACTTATAGAATTGTGGAAATCTGAAAAACGATTTACCGGGTTCATTAACTACGATAAAGTAGAGACCTATAAAGATTTTGGTGGTATACGAAACGAAGAAGATATTTTGATTACCACCGAAGGCAACCGCATTTTAGGTAAGCCACTGGCTAAAAGCATAGAAGATGTGGAAGCTGAACGGGCTAAAGCATGGGAATAAATTTATGATTCATAATTTGCACATCAACCAATACAACTAAATAAACTATTGCTATTTTGCAGACCAAAAGAAAACTCATTGATTATGAAAAATTTCATCCGATTACTCACCATCAGTTTTTTGCTATTCAGCATTCAAAGCCATGCATGTACCATCATTGCCGTGGGAAAGAAAGCATCTAAAGACGGCTCCAACATCATTTCGCACTCCGATGCCGGACCTGATTCACGCATCTTCGTAGTGCCCGCCATGACCTTTGAACCCGGAGCTAAAACCGCCGTTTATTGGGGCATTCAGGATGCCACATTACCGTTGGATAACGATGGTGAAATACTTGGCTACATACCACAGGTTCGCCAAACCTACAAATACTTCCATTCGGCATACTCGCAGGTAAATGAGTACCAACTGGGAATTGCCGAGAGCACTACAGCACAGCGTGACGCACTGATTTGCACTCGTGAAAACGGTGAGCAGATCATGACCATTGAACAGGCACAGATTTTTGCATTGCAACGCCACAAAACAGCGCGCGAAGCTGTAAAATTCATTGGTGAATTGATGACCAAATACGGATTCCTGCCCAGCAGCGGACCGGGTTCAGAAACATTGGTAATTGCCGATAAAGATGAAATCTGGGTACTGGAAATTTTCGGCGTAGGTGCAGGTTGGACACGCGACAGTGGGAAACCCGGAGCTATTTGGGCCGCAAAACGCCTCCCTGAAGATCAGGCCACCATGGTACCTAACTGGTCCATCATCAAACAAATCGATGAAGACGATACAGATAATTTCATGGTTTCAGACAATTACAAACAAGAAGCCATTGATCGCGGGTGGTACAACCCGGAATCGGGCAAACCATTCATCTGGCAGGAAGCTTATGCTCCCCTACCCGCAGAATATGCCACAGGACGCTTTTGGTTGTTTCACCAAACCTTTGCACCGAACCTCAAAAACTGGCCCGACCGGTTTGTAAAAGACAACTATTTCAAGGGTATGCAACCCTATTTCCAGACCGTAGAACCGGTTTCTTATTACCCGTTTTCCATACAGCCCGAGAAGAAAATGTCGGTACAGGATGTAATTGCCTTCCAACGTTCAACCTTTGAAGGTACCATTTACGACATGACGCTTTACCCGCAATGGATGGTTCCGGATGGCGAAGGCGGCATGGTTCAGAGTCCTATGGCCACGCCGTTTCCCGATAGTGAGATGCGCAAAGCAATGGAAATCACCTACCGTCGCCCTGTGGCCCGGCATCGCGGTCATTACGGCATGGTACTGCAAATACGCGATTGGCTGCCTGATGAAATTGGCGGTGTGTATTGGGTTTATCTTGACAATCCCTATTTCTGTCCCTACATCCCGATTTACACCGGCAACCTGTCTGTGGACGAGACCTACAAAACCTATAACCCTGAGGCATACAGCGAGAAATCGGCGCGTTGGGCGTACGATTTCGTGGGCAATCTTTGCAGATTAAGATTCCAACCCATGTCAAAAGACGTGATAGCGAAACGAGATCCGTTTGAGCAAAACATTTTCGACAAACAGGCTGAAATTGAGAAAGAGGCTATGAAACTGCATAAGAAAAAACCGGAAAAAGCCCAGGAGTTCTTAACCAAATACTCCAATGGCCTCATGCAAGAAGCGACACAAATGTACATTGAGTTGCGTAACCAATTGATTACAGATTACACGAATAATCATGAATAGTTGCCCGGACCCGGCGTGTCTCTGAGGCACGCCGGGTCTTTCCTGCAAAAACCAAAAATCAAGAACGCAACATGGCGAGAACTAAAAATTTTTAAATTTAGTAATGTAGAATGACGTATACCTTTTTCCGTTTTTAGGCTGAAATTCATGAGCTAAATATTTAAATTATTTCACGCCACGATCGCCACGAAAAATACGCGTCCAACGTTGCGGTCGTTGCGCCTTCGCGGTGAAGTGAGTGTTTTTCCTGCACAAACCCAAAATTGGAAACATCATGTTTAGTAAAACTGACCTCCCTGGCTTGTACTTTATTACAAACTCCTTATATTTGAAAAAACTTAAAAAAATGAAAACAAATTTATTACTTACCCTTGCACTTGCAATGGCATTTTTTGTTGCCTGTAATGATTCTGATGAAATTATTACACATGGATTACCCTCGGAATTTCCTTTAGAAGTTGGCAATGCATGGCAATATGAACATCTGACTTATCACCGCGATGGTTCTTTAGATACGTCCTTTTTTGACACATTGCAAATTACTGGTATTCACCAGGATTATTACATATATGACTGGAATTATCTTACATCTTCTTATCTGGTGAAAAATGAAAATGGAATACTAAAAAAATTTGGTTACATAAATTATGATACGGTTTATTATCCTGACCCCGAAGTCCTTTTTATTTTTAATGAAACAGGAACACTGAATGTTGAAGAATACTACGGTACTCAAAGTTTCATTGACTCTCTCACAATTTCCACATTGGAGGTTAATTTCGATGGTGAGCAATATAACTCGTATATCGAAACTAAATATCTAAACACGTCTTATGAATTTATACCAGACCGCGTTGAAACCATGTATAATAAGGCCGGTTTTTATGGTGAGGCTCAATATTATTCAAATGGCAATTTAATGTCAGAAGTTCATTTGATAAAACGTCTGGATTAAAGAAAGGGCTGCCAAAAACACCTGGCAGCCCTATTCATTTTTAAGCAGATAATTTTACAATATTTCTTTCAATGCTTTCTCAGTATTCTCCTGAATCCGTTGATCGATATTTTTAATGTCAGCCTTTTCAAAGCTTCGACCGGTGATTTTTTCATACAATTCAATGTAGCGGTCAGAAATCTGCTTGATACGTTCAAAGTCCATTTGCGGTACCTTTTGACCCTCCTGCCCCTGAAAACCATTTTCTATAAGCCACTCTCTAACGAACTCTTTTGAAAGCTGGCGCTGCTTTTCGCCTTTATCGAATCGCTCCTGGTATCCATCGGCGTAGAAATAACGACTACTATCGGGTGTGTGAATTTCGTCAATCAGGTAGATTTTACCATCTTTTTTACCAAATTCGTATTTGGTATCGACCAAAATAAGTCCTTTATCGGCAGCCATCTGTGTACCGCGTTCAAAAAGCTTTAACGTGTATTCCTCGAGCAGTTCATAATCGTCTTTGGAAACCAAACCTTGTTTAAGAATCTCTTCTTTGGAAATATCTTCGTCATGCCCAACATCTTCTTTGGTAGTTGGTGTGATAATGGGTTGCTCAAACTTTTGGTGCTCCTTCATACCTTCGGGTAGTGTATTGCCACACAATTCACGTTTCCCGGATTTATATTCACGCCATGCGTGTCCGGTGAGGTATCCGCGCACAACCATTTCTACCTTGAATGGTTCACAATAATGACCGATGGTTACATTGGGATCCGGTGTAGAAACTTTCCAGTTAGGAACAATATCTTTTGTAGCATCCAAAAATTCCGCAGCAATTTGGTTTAAAACCTGCCCTTTGTACGGTATACCCTGTGGCAAAACCACATCGAAGGCCGAAATTCGATCACTTACAACCATTGCCAGATACTCATCGCCAATATTGTACACATCGCGCACTTTACCGTGATAAACATCTTTTTGCTGAGGAAAATTAAAGTTACTTTTCGTTAAAGCTTCCATAATGTTTTATTTAAATTCCAATTAATAAATCCTATAATCAAATGATAATTTTCAAAGCCCTGATCACTAAATTGCAAAATCAAAAATTCAAAAATACGACTACTCCCATTTTTAATGTGATAAGTAACTTTAAGATTTCGTTAAATTCTACTGAAGCTTTGGCTGAGTCATTTTATTAAATTAAATGTAATCAATAAATATCTTTATAAGGCCCATGAACTTATTGGGCAATAGGCTATCATTATTGCTTATTTGATTTTTCTGTATTGGAATTTTCCGGCTTTTTAACTGCATCTTTTTTTGCATCCATTGCTCTTTTATCTCTGTCTGACTGGTACGCCAAAACAATTTGTTTAACCAACCGGTGCCTTACGATATCTGTTTCGTCGAGGTAAACAGTGCTAACTCCGTCTATGTTCTTTAATAATTTAATTCCATGCAGCAAACCACTCTCCATGCGGCCGGGTAAATCAATTTGGGTCACATCACCCGTAATAAGCATTTTTGAATGTTCTCCCATACGCGTGAGGAACATTTTCAACTGATTAATGGTTGTGTTTTGCGCCTCATCCAGTATCACGAAAGCATTATCTAAAGTGCGGCCACGCATAAAAGCTAAAGGTGCGATATGTACGGTTCCATCTTCAAGATAAGACTCCAGCTTACGACTGGGAAGCATATCATTCAATGCATCGTAAAGTGGTTGCAGATACGGATCGATTTTCTCTTTAAGGTCGCCGGGCAAAAAACCAAGATTTTCTCCGGCTTCCACAGCAGGACGGCTTAAAATAATGCGTTTTACCTCCTTATTTTTCAGCGCGCGCACAGCCATAGCAATTGCGGTATAGGTTTTACCTGAACCGGCCGGACCAATGGCAAAGACCAAATCATTTGAATGAACGCTTTGAACCAATTTGCGCTGATTTTTGGTTCTGGCATTAATAGGCTTACCGTTACGTCCAAAAACCAGTACGTCACTTTTTTTCAGGTCCTCTTTATTGGCAGGCTTGTATTCATTCACAATACGTGAAATATCGTCTGCTGTAAGTTTACCATATTGGTGAAAATGCTCTACAAATTCATTTAATTTTTCTTCAAAATAGAGAATCTCATCCTCCTCCCCCATTACTTTCATCACATCACCTCGTGCTACGATCCGGAGTTTTGGGAACAGTTCCCTCATCACATCCAACTTCGCATCATTGACCCCGTAAAGGTCAATCAATTCTAATTCTGTAATTTTAATTGATTTTTCTATCATATACGTTCGTCCGTAATTATTACTAATTTTGAAGCGTTAAACATTTGATTCAATTAGTGACAAAAATAATTAAATTTTAGCGGCAAGCAGCAATATTTTAGGTTCACTATTTCAGAAAAACAATGCAAAGTATAACCTTCATTACCGACTGGCATAAAAACGATTACTACCTGGGTTCACTCAAAGGAAGTATTATAAACCATTGTGAGCCTGTACCTCGCTTTGTAGATATCACGCACCAAATAGAACACTATCATTACCAGGAAGCCGCTTTTATTTTGCGCAACAGTTACCATCATTTTCCCAAAGGCACAATTCACATCAATACGGTCAATAATCGCAATGAACACCCTGTACCTTACATTGCTGCAAGCTTCGACGATCACTTTTTCATTTCGCCAGATTCAGGAGTGATTAATTTACTGGTAAGAGACAAAACCCATAAAGTGGTAATGATGGAACCTGGCGATCATTATGTTCCTACTTTCCCGGAACTTAGTTACATCAGCAAGGGTATTTGTCACATACACCGCACCGGAAGTATCAAAGGACTTGGAACCCCATATACACTCAAAGAGACACGCTATTTACGACCACAAATTGAGTCCAATCAAATCATCGGTGTCATTAGCCACATTGATGGTTTTGGCAATATTATTACAAATATTACACGAAAAATATTCGAAGAGGCCGGAAGAAACAGAAAATTCTCTATCTTGCTCAAAGGAAAGCCACATGGCATTGAAAAAATTAGTGACGGTTACAATGAAACAGTAAATGAACTGATCGCAGTATTTAACAGTGGTGATTTGCTGGAGATAGCGCATATGAACTATCCTGCAAATAAATCGTTAGGGTTGCGTACAGGCGATCGAATTAAAATCACATTCAAATGATTACACGTATTACCAAATTTCAGCTACAGAAAGCCCATCGCAGGGATTTCTCAGAGTTCATGAAGCAATTCAGAGATGAACTAATCTCTGTAGATGGTTGCCAACACTTTGATGTGCTGCAGGACAAAACCGATGATCTAAGCTTCCAGATGTATATGATTTGGGATGAAGATGAAAAACTGGAAGATTTTCGTGTTTCAGACCTCAACAAACTCCTCACTGATAAAATTGAGTTGTTCACCGGGGATAATCCCACCAGCTGGACCGTTGAAACGGTATTTGATCCCGAGGAACTAATAAATCAAAAATCGCTGTTTGACTAATGCAACAAGAAGGAAACCTACAAACACTCGACACTTTTAAGAAACTTCTCGACATTATGAATGACCTGCGTGCTCAATGCCCGTGGGACAAAAAACAAACCCTCGAAAGTTTACGCAACTTAACCATTGAAGAGACCTATGAATTGGCTGATGCAATTTTAGAGCGCGACGGAGATGAAATAAAAAAGGAATTGGGTGATATTTTACTCCACATAGTATTCTATTCTAAAATTGGAGCAGAAAATGACTGGTTCACCATCAATGATGTAATGGAATCATTGAACCAGAAACTCATTTACCGGCATCCGCACATTTATGGCGATACCAAAGCCCAATCGGCCACTGAGGTAGAAGAGAACTGGGAGGCTCTAAAGCTAAAGGAAAAAGGACGCAAAAAGCGCGTGCTTGAGGGTGTCCCCAAATCACTTCCGGCCCTTGTAAAAGCTAACCGCATACAGCAAAAAGTACGCGGAGTGGGCTTCGACTGGACAGAGCGTGAGCAGGTTTGGGGTAAAGTTGACGAAGAATTGAGAGAAGTTAAGGATGAAATTGCACAAAAAAACTCACATGAGGATATTGAAGCTGAGTTTGGGGACCTGTTTTTCAGCCTGATAAATGCCGCACGGCTCTATGACATTGATCCGGAAACAGCACTGGAACGCACCAATAAAAAGTTCATGCAGCGTTTCAATTACCTCGAGTCACAGACCCTTCAAAAAGGAAAAGATTTACATAAAATGTCGTTGGAAGAGATGGATGTAATTTGGGAAGAGGCCAAGCAATTCGATAAGAAAAACCACTAGAACCACAACATTTAAATTCAAAAACTAAAAAAGCAGAAACATCGTCATAAGTGCTTCTGCTTTTCAATTCACGGTGCAAGAGAGTTATTGCATTTTAGCAAATTTTTTCTGTACAGTTTTCCGATACAGGAACCAATACAAAGCTGAAAGCAATAGCAAGAAAAACCCATACATCGGTGCAAGTAATGAAACCTGGAATCCGCCTGCAATCATTGCGGGTGAAATATCTCCGCCTTGTTGAATGGCATGCATTGCTTCATAAAATCCAACCATCTGAGCAAAAATACCAGTCAGGAAAGCAAAGCTTCCGAAAAACAAAATCCATGAGCTTTGCCGGAGCAAAAACTTCTCTGTTGCCTTTGGTGAAAAGTAGTTGATGATTGACTTTACAAAAAAGATGATTACAATAATCCACATAATGTAAATCAGGGACATAAAAAATGGTCCACCTTCGATCCAATGTTTAAACATAATAAATAGTTTTAATGGGTTTACAGGATCAATTTTACATCATTGCCAATGCAACTGAAAACTTTTTATGTCAAGGTACGATTTTACGCTTTCAGAAACAATTATTCCATTCTAAAACACAAAACATCCATTCAGAACTGATTACTTGTCGTTTGCATAAAATATCTCATTTTAACCAATCAAGCTTCACAAAAAACCTATCTTTGATTATATGAAGATAGATACCTTTCACAAAACATTTACAGGAAAACGCAGATGGCTCTGGCATATTCTGTATTGGATACTGGCAGCGCTCATTCTGCTTTTTGTGTTCATTAACCCAAAATTCGATCTTCAAATACGTCTTGTATTGGTGGCATCGATGATAGTTGTAAGCTATTTTCTCACCTGGCTTATTAATTACATTCTGATTCCCCGGTTTCTGTTCAAAAACAAAATCTGGACTTTTATTTATCTAGTATTTGGAGGATTCATATTTACCATGTGGATCAATTTTTTCGCATCTTTTGGCATACTGATCTATAGTGCTTATACGCTTCCGGAACTTTTGATTCCTAACGGACAGGATATTCTGATACTACTTGCTGGCAATTACATTATTGTTTTTACAGCCGTGGTAATTCACTTTATACGTGAATCGTATCGTCGAATGAACGAAAAAAACGAGATTGAAAAACAACGATTGCTCGCAGAATCAAAGCTTAAAGATGCCCAAATGAAGTTACTACAGGGACAAATTCATCCGCATTTTTTGTTCAACATGCTCAATAATCTTTATGGACTCATAAAAAAAGACACCAAAGAGGCACGCACTTCAATTCTGAAACTATCTGACTTGTTGGATTACATGCTTTACAAGGGAGAACACGAGTCTGTAGATTTAAGTAGTGAAATAACCTTCATAGAAAACTATATTGCCCTGGAGAAACTCAGGCATGATAAATCTTTCACTGTGCAATTTAATTACCCAAAAAATATCGAAGGTTATAAAATACCGCCATTGCTTTTATTTCCACTGGTAGAAAACGCATTCAAGCACAGTAGCTCCGGCGTTAAGTTGGCTCTTGATCTGGAAGGCGATCAACTGATGCTTAGAACCCAAAACAATTATCACCAAACCAAAACAGACAAATACCTGAATTCAGAAAGTAATGGAATTGGATTGAAAAACACCAGCGAACGACTTGCCGTTCTTTTTCCCGAAAAACACAACTTACAAATCCAGGACAACGGTGAAACTTTTATTGTAGACCTAAAAATCACTTTAACCAATGAATAACCGACCTAAATATCAATGTCTGATAATTGACGATGAACCCATAGCCATTGACATAATCGAAGAGCATTTGGAGGCCTTCGATCAGTTTGAGATATGCGGGAAGTTCACTAAAGCCACTGAAGCTATAGAATTATTAAACACGAAAGAAATAGATGTTTTGTTTTTGGATATCAATATGCCGGGAATTTCCGGAATTAATTTTCTCAAATCGCTACACCACGCGCCTGCAGTTATATTCACAACGGCTTACCGCGAATTTGCTATAGATGCTTTTGACCTCGATGCCATTGACTACTTGCTCAAACCCATTGCTTTTGACCGTTTCATGAAAGCCATTAATAAATTTCTGAGTCTCCAAACCAGCACAACAAAAACTACTGACCATAAAACAGATGAGCAAACACATGTCATTATAAAATCGAATAAAAAGAACTACAAACTGGCATATGATGAAATTTTATTTATCGAAAGCCTTGACAACTACGTAAAAGTCCAAACACAAGACCATTCTTATGTTTGCTACGAAAAACTCAGCGATTTTGAAACCGCTTTACCGGAAACAATCTTTCTGCGAATACACCGGAGCTACATCATAAACATTAAAAAAGTAAAGGCCTTCACAACAGCTTATGTAGAAATTGGGGAGCACCATTTGAATATTGGCAGAAATTTCCGTGAAAAGGCAATAGATATATTGAAGGAGAACCCATAAACTGAGATGTACTGTATTTTTTACAGCCTGGCAGTAGTAATATAACACTCTGATAGTAAAACAACATGCCGGTTTACATTAGCAAACCGGCATGCATTTGTTATTGTTTTCTGGTCGACCTATCTGGTTTCATAGGGTTCGTGTCCTTTTACAGGTTCGTATTCCTTAAGCTCCTCCAAAATAACCTCAATAGCTTTTTCCAATTGGGCATCTTTGCCTTTGGCCAGCTCGGCAGGGTTTTCAGGAACTTTCACATCCGGGTCTACACCATGGCCTTCTTTAAACCATGTGCCATCAGGGTTGTACATGCGGAAAGTTGGAACTGTAACCACGCCGCCATCAATAAGGCCAGGAGCGCCGGAAATGCCAATCAGCCCGCCCCATGTGCGTGTACCGACAAGTTTACCCAAACCGGCTTTGCGGAAATAATCTGGAAATGCATCGCCACCGGAGCCACTCCAACCGTTAATAAGCATTACCTTGGGACCAAAATTAGCTACACGTGGCCACTGCCAGTCTTTCTTGCCACGAACAGCCCAATAGGCCAATGGTTCGCGGTCGAGCAATTCAATAAACCGGTCTGGTATTTGTCCACCGCTATTGAAGCGCTCATCAATCACGAGTGCATCTTTATGGTATTGCGCTGCAAACTGGCGTACCAACTCATTTTGTCCATCAATTCCGGTAGAGCGTACGTAGATATAACCTGCGCGACCGTTGGTTTCGTCATCTACCTGCTTTCGATTCTGCTCTATCCATGCAAGATGGCGAAGACGAGATTCCGATTTTAGTGTTTTCACAATTACCTTACGAGCCCCATCTGTGGTGGGCTTATCATTCACTGTTAGCTCAACGGTTTCTCCTGCCATATCTTCAAAAGCGGCATAAGGCTGTTTACTTGCATCAAGCAGTACGGCATTCACCGCGAGCACATAATCACCTTCACTAACATCAACACCGGGCTCATCCAGGGGCGATCTCACCTCAGCATCCCATGGTGCACCACGCAATATGCGTTTAATTTTATACTGACCATTATCCACAGCCCAATCTACGCCCAGGTAGCCTATTCGCTTGTATTTACTTTGCTCCCTGTCTCCTCCACCCACATAGGCATGCGAGGCATTCATTTCTCCAATCAGTTCACCTAAAACATAATTCACATCAGAACGGGTTACAGCCTGATCTATAAGCTTGGCATATTGCTCACCAATGGCCTTCCAGTCCACACCGTGCATATTGGCATCGTAGAAAAAATCACGCTCAAGCCTCCAGGCATCCCAGAACATCTGACGCCACTCCTCCTTTGGATTTACAGTCATAATCATATTACTCAGGTCGGCCGGCTCATCAAATTTTTGCTTTGGAGCAATATCAATCACCCCTATTTTATTGCGGGCCATAACCATCATTTTTTTCTGATCAGCAGTTATTTCAAAGCCCTGAACACCTTTAATTATGGTTTTCACTTCCCGCTCTTTCAAATCATAAAACTGTACAGCACTGCGTTTTTCATTTGATCCGGCATTGGGATAACGCATAAACACTACCTTACCTTTGACTGCAGATAAATCGCTGTATCGACCAGCATCGACAGGCAGCAGAATCATTCTCCGTTCAAAACCTTCAAAATCAATCTTCACTGATTCATTCTTATCTTTTTCATTATCTTTCTTTTTCTTCTTTTCATCTTCTTTTTCATCATCCTCCCCTTCAATTTTCACCTCATCATTCTCAGATTTTAAAGGCGACTCGATTTTTGAAGTTAAGGGAATTGCTGCAACCATGGTTGAATTGGGATAAACAAATGTGCCGTCAAATTCGCTGTATATCGGGCTCATTTCCCGATTTGTCAGACAATAAAGATATTTTCCTTCCGGATCGAATGTCGGGTCGTAATTTGTATAAAAATCGCTTGTTACCTGATGTTTTTCATCAGTTTCAACATTATAAATAAATACAACACTGTTAATTTGATTCACTGACCGCGACCAGGTTAGCCACTTACTATCTGAAGACCAATCGAAACTGAAATTTAACAGACCGTGGTGATTTCTCCCATTTCCAGTATCGATTTTCCGGTTATCTTGTTTCTCGATATCGTAAATAAAAAGTTCCATTAGATGATTCACATAGGCCATTTTTTTACTATCGGGAGACCAATAAACAGGATACCGATAACCTTTTTTGAAGTCAGTAAGCGTGTTTGTTTCACCACTTTGAAAATCATGCAGGTAAAGCTGATATTCGCCTGATTTATCACTCCACCAGGCAATTTTTTGGCCATTTGGCGCCCACACCGGGTAGCGCTCTGCCGCACCGCTTGTTTGTGTGAGGTTGTGAGTTACTCCTTTTTCAGCCGGGATACTAAATATTTCGCCCCTGGCTTCTGCTACAATGCGATTTCCCTCAGGAGAAACATGAGCCCATTCAATCTGTTTCTTTGGGTTCTTTTGTTTAGGTAAAAGTGTAGTTTGGTCGGTCACCACATTTATATCCACCTCCGCATATTCCTGGGTATTCAGATTCATCAGGTACAATTTTCCGCCAGCCTCAAAAACAATATCAGATGGTCCGGCAGAAGGAAAATGCACATCAAAATCTTTGAAATGGGTCAATTGCTGATGTTTTTTGTTAGAAGTATTGTACATCCATATATTAAACCGCTTAGCTTCGCCTCTATCAGACAGATAGTAAATATTTTCACCTACCCACATTGGAAATTCTTCATTGGCATCGGTGTTTGAAATATTCCACGATTTTTTTGCCTCACGATCAAAAATATGAATATCGGGGGCCATACCACCGCGATAGCGCTTCCAGGTACGATAAATTCTGCTATTGAAGTTGAAAGCAATCTTTTTACCATCGGGCGAAAAACATGCAAGGTCGCCATAGCTCACGGCTACTTTCACGGGTAATCCGCCATCCAGAGAAACTGTATAAAGCTGGCGGTACCGTTGACGACCACTTTTACGGGCAGAAGAAAAGAGTAATTTATTTTCTTTGGGGTGCCAGTCGAGCAGCAAGTCGCTTCCGCCATGCGATGTTACGCGCTCAGGCACACCCCCGCCGGTAGGAATTACATACACATCGCGGTTTCCACCATAATTACCCGTAAAAGCTATTTGCTGACCGTCGGGAGAAAACCGGGCCATATTCTCGGTACCAGCAGGCGAACTTAGTCGATTGGCTGTGCCACCATCTTTATCGACTACCCACAAATCGCCGCCGTAGGTAAATACAATTTTATTTTCAGAAACATCCGGAAAACGAAACATTCGGGCATTGATTTGTGCTGATACCGTTTGCAGGAATAATCCTGACAGTATCACACAAAATAAAATGGATCTTTTAAGCATGATAGGTTAATTTTAATTTGCAGTATAAATAACAGACGCTCAATATGCATCAATGTTACAATTTAAGTCTTTTTTTTTCAATTGAACAAACTTCCATTATTCAAATCAGGCCTGTGATGTTTGTATTTCCCACACTACTCAAAAAAAAAGGAGACCGGTCCTCAGCACCGGCCTCCTTGCAATAGAATGTTATCTATCTAAAAATTAACAGTGTAATTTATTTGCCCATTGGTGATTGCATCATTTGTTTCACCTTTTGAGTCAGGTTAGGATCATTTTGTACCTGTTTTGAAATACTTTGGTAACGCTTAAAAGTTAAATCTGACGACTGGATATGTTGTTGGATTTTACTTTGAGCATTGCTTCTGATTTTGGCTACCTTTTTATTGGCAGCATTGTATTTTTGCATTTCTTCTTCACCAGCCTGGGCATCTTGCTTTGCATCAGCCTCAGCACGTTGAATAGCTACAAAACGTTTCACATCAAGCTCCTCAGCTTCTATGGCTTTTACCATATCCTTTTGAGCTTGCTGATCAATAATCTGCAGCTGTTGCACAATGGTTACAAAAGTTTTCAGTTCATCGTCGTTTGGTTTTTTAGCGTCTACTGCATTCTGTGCTGTTACACCTATAGAAACCAGTGCCAATACCAATAAAATTGTTAATTTCTTTAAAATCGTCATAAATACCTCTCTGTTTTAGTTCTTATTGTTTAAATAAGGCTTTGAAGCGTTATCATATTTTCCCAACCCTAACAAGCCTATAAAATCGCCCTTGTTATTGAAGTAAAACCAATCGCAGGAATTGTATTCTACATACTTTTTCAACATCTTCCTATGCATAAAACTACCTGTAGTTAAACTCAATACACAAAAGTAAAATTTATTTTCAGGTTCGAAAAAACAATTAAATTTATAGAACACCAAACGACATCCAAATTCTTTTAATATTGTTGCACCCACTTTACAAATTGAGATAAAACTCCGATGCAGTATTTAAAAATTCTTAGTTTTGTGTTTTCAAAACAACCTAAGTAAATCAAGAACAACTGAAGCAGGTGACAAAAAGCAATTCAGCGAATGATAGTTTTTAAATCGGTTATTCTTATCTGTAAATAATTACATCCCGCTAATTATAAAGCGTGCTTAAAACAACATAACATTGACAAAAAAATTGACCATGCGCAGCATTCTATTAATCATCAATATATTTTTCATCTTTGCATCGTGCGGGAGACAAACACAAGAAGCAACGAACACCTCTATTACTAATGATTATGCCAAGCACTTTTCACTAGAACAAAAGGACGGATACACACTTCTGGAAATTAAAAATCCATGGATAGACGCCCAAAATATAAACTACCGCTACGCCATTATAGAAAGTAGTCAGGCCGAAATCCCTGATGGACTAAGGGTTATTCGTGCCGAACCCGGACGTGTGGCAGCAATATCAACTACACATATTGCCTTTTTGGAAAAATTGAACCGGCTTGGCAATCTTGTGGCAGTATCAGACAAACAATTTATTTACAGCCGCCGTTTTCATCATATCGACAGCACACAGGGCATAAAAGAGGTAGGTTTCGACACCAACCTAAATATCGAAAAACTACTGCAGCTGAAAGTAAAACTGGTTTTTCTTTATGGTATATCAAATGAGATTGAACCCATTCGAAAACGTTTGATTCGGGCAGGAATAGTGCCGGTAATGATTGGTGAATATATGGAACAGCATCCACTGGGTAAAGCAGAATGGATAAAGGTTTTTGGAGCTATATTCAACCAAAATAATGAAGCACAAAACTTTTTCGATTCCATTTCTAATGCCTACCTTCAGCTGGCAAATATGACTGATACGCTAAAAAGCAACCCCACTGTTTTTACAGGCATGCCCTGGAATGACACCTGGCATACACCGGGAGGCAACACCTATACTGCAAAACTAATTGAAGATGCCGGTGCGTCATATGTTTTTAAAAACGATACCAACTCGGTCAACTTCCAGTACGACACTGAAATTGTGTATGAACGTGCCGGCGAAGCTGATTATTGGATTAACCCGGGAACAGCAAATTCTTTAAAAGATATTGTTTCACAAGATACGCGACTTGAATTATTCAAAGCATACCAAAACGGGAAAGTATTCAATAATAATCGTCGGGCCTTACCATCAGGTGGCTCAGACTATATGGAATCAGGCGTGGTGAATCCGCATTTGATACTGGGCGACCTTATCCGTATTTTTCATCCGAACAAGGTCAGTAAAAAATCGTTTCATTACTATCAACAATTAAAATAATCATGAACCAGGCCCAAAAAATCATACTGATATCGGTAATTACTGTTGCCCTATTCATAGCAGACCTATTGTTAGGGTCGATACTAATACCTTTACGTGATTTTTGGGAATTGATAAATGATAAAAGCTCCAACGATTTTTTACACACCATTTTATTCAATTTTCGTTTCCCACGTGCATTGACTGCCGTGGCAGCAGGTATGGCACTGTCGGTTAGCGGATTAATTATGCAAACCGTATTTCGAAATCCGCTGGCAGGACCATTTGTGCTAGGCATTAGTAGTGGAGCAAGTTTAGGCGTAGCTTTGATTATTATCGGCTTTCAGACATTTGGTTGGTTTAGCCGGCTTGCTGTTTTATCAAACTGGACCGTGGTTACAGCAGCACTCCTGGGCAGCGGGTTGCTGTTATTGCTTCTTTTATTGGTTTCCACACGCGTAAAAGACATCATGACCATCCTGATTCTGGGCATACTATTTAGCAGTTCAGTTTCGGCACTGGTAAGTATAATGCAGTATTTTTCACCCGAAGGCGCCCTTAAATCATATGTAATTTGGACAATGGGGAATCTTGGAAATGTTACTGGAGGACAATTACAGATATTATGGCTTGCTACCGGTGCCGGTGTACTCATTGCCCTGCTCAATGGAAAAGGGTTGAATATTATGCTTCTGGGAGAACACTACGCCCAAACCACAGGCGTTAATATTTTTGTATTCCGGTTGTTTATTTTCCTTGCCACAAGTTTACTGGCTGGAGCTGTAACAGCATTTTGCGGGCCAATTGGATTCATTGGAATAGCTGTACCACATGTTGTAAGGCTCGTTTTTAAATCGACCAATCACTTCATACTTATTCCGGGCACTTTACTGGCCGGAGCCGCCATAATGCTCATGAGCGATATTGTGGCCCATTTACCTGGCTCCGACCGCATTTTACCCATCAACAGCATAACGGCACTTTTAGGGATACCGATTGTAGTTTGGATCATATTCCGTAACCGACATCTAAGTCAGGTATTTTAATGGTAGGAAACGAAACACATATCAAACTCAAGAAATTGTCTGTTGGCTACAGTGCGGGTAGAAACAAACGCACCATCATTCCATGTATCAATCTTGAGGCACCACGCGGCAGCCTAATTGCATTGGTAGGTGCCAATGGAACCGGAAAAAGCACCTTATTAAAGACACTCGCCGGGTTGCAACCACCATTGCAGGGCGATATTGAAATTCAGGGGCGGCAACTGCAGGATTACGGAAGGCCCGAGCTGGCCCGCAAACTCAGCTTTGTAGGCACCCACTACGACATGCATTCCATGATGCGTGTCCACCAGGTTGTAAGTTACGGGCGATACCCCTACACCAACATTGTGGGTAAGTTACATGAAACTGACCGGGAACAAATTCGCAAAGCCATGCACGATACCGGTATTTTTCACTTGCGTGATGCATTTGTCGGTGAAATATCTGATGGTGAAAAGCAGCGCGTGCTTATTGCAAGAAGCCTTGCACAAGATACCGACATTATTCTGCTGGACGAACCAACAGCTTTTCTTGATGTGCGCAACAAATTTGAGGTATTACACTTACTTGGCAAACTTGCGCATGAGCGACAAAAAATTATTCTTTTTTCCTCACACGACCTGCAAATTGTGTTGGGCACGGCCGATCTGTTATGGTTTATCGATCAAAAAAAAATCATACAGGGACTACCCGAAGAGCTCGTGCTCAAAAATACCATCAACGAATTGTTCCGACACAGCGAGGTCTTCTTCGATCCGGAAGAAAATGAATTCAGAATACAACGGCAACATAAATTCACAGTTAACCTCAAAGGTACAGGAGCCCTTTTTAAATGGACACAACGGGCGCTTGACAGGCTGCACATTAAAACAGGCTCCCGGGAAGGGCTCCCGGAAATAACCATAGAAGAGCAAAATGGGGAGATCACCTGGATCGTATCATACGAAGACAAGACGCAACGGTTTCAGGCGCTGGAAGATCTTATCAGATATTTGTACAAGCTTGGATTAAAGTAACGCCTGCAACCTTTAGCAGGACTTGATTGCACCTAACATTAAAAAAGTTTAATCCTGAAACCCGGTCCGGATTTAAAACAACAACGGCACAATTTGTGTCAATAATAATATCAGGTTTCAACAGATAATATTAATTTTGTTGGGATGCATTGAAAATACATCCTTTAAAAACGAAAATCAATTTCACTATGAAAATAAAAACCGCCATATTATTAACCCTGGCTTTGACATTGTTGGCTTTAGCACCGTTAAAAGCGCAGCTTTTTGATGATGAAATATACAAATTTGCCCGTTCATTTAATATCATTGATAAATACTATGTTGACTCAGTAGACAGGAGTGACCTGGCAGAGACAGCAATTATAAAAATGCTGGAAGATCTTGATCCGCATTCAATATACATCTCAAAAGAAGATCTAAAAAAAATGAACGAGCCGCTGGAAGGCAGCTTCGATGGAATTGGAATACAGTTTAACATATTACGCGACACACTTTTAGTAGTGGCTACCATTACCGGTGGACCATCGGAAAAGGTTGGGCTCATGGCCGGCGACCAGATCATAAAAGTTGACGGGGAAAACATAGCCGGCGTAGGTCTTTCTAATTCAGATGTATTTGATTTGTTAAGAGGGAAACGAGGAACAAAAGTAGAAGTAATAATTAAACGCAGGGGAGTTAAAAAACCGCTCGATTTCACCATTACGCGAGGCAAAATACCAATAAACTCTCTTGATGCAGCCTATAAAATTAACGAGAAAACGGTATACATAAAACTTAACCGCTTCTCTGCCACCACAATGAATGAATACCATGAGCATCTTGAACAACTGGGTATGCAAAGCATCGAAAACATTGTACTTGACTTAACCAACAATGGCGGGGGTTACTTAAAAACAGCCATTGACCTGGCAGATGAATTCTTAAAAGACGACGACCTCATTGTGTACACCGAAGGATTAAAAGCCGAAAGGGAAGACTATAGCGCCACCAGCGGAGGCGAATTTAAAGAAGGTAAAGTCGTAATCATGATTGATGAAGGCTCAGCCTCTGCCAGTGAGATTGTAAGTGGAGCAGTACAGGATTGGGATCGCGGTATAATTGTGGGGCGGCGCTCTTTTGGAAAAGGCCTTGTGCAAAAACCTTTTGGACTGCCTGACGGATCAGCAATGCGACTCACTGTAGCACGTTACCACACGCCAACCGGCCGGGTTATTCAAAAACCCTACGACAATGGCGTAAAAGACTATCATCGTGATATTTTAAAACGTTATGAAGGTGGTGAATTCATGCACAAAGACAGCATTGACTTCCCTGACTCCCTGCAATACAAAACATTAAGAAAACAACGCACTGTATTTGGAGGAGGAGGCATTATGCCCGACATATTTGTACCAATAGATACAACCCATTACAGCGACTATTATCGTGACCTTATGCGAAAGGGCATTTTCAACCAATATGTGCTTACAGAAATAAACCGGGATCGTAAAAAATTACTAAAAAAATATCCTGATTTCGCTTCATTCAAGGCCAATTACAAAATGACAGAAGACCTTTTTGAAGGGCTAATTGCATATGGCAAAGAAAATAATACTGAACCCACAAAAGAGGAGATGGAACGTTCAGAACCAGCCATTAGGCGACAGCTCAAAGCTTTAGTCGCCCGAACGCTTTACGGATACCATGAATACTTTGAACTCATTAACCCACTGGACCCCATTTATAAAAAAGCGGTGGATATTATCTCTAACAATAAAAAATACAACGAGATACTCCAGAAGAAGAATAATTAAAGTGCAAGAAGGAAGAAAAGGGAAAAATGATGATGCTGGAATGGCTTTCCAAAAACTGGGTTGAGGTAACAGCTGCAATTCTTGGTGTGATATACCTTGTACTGTCAATCAAACAAAATATCTGGTTATGGTTTTTTGGCTTGTTGACAAGCGTATTGTATATATACGTTTTTTTGACCAGTAAATTTTATGCCGACATGTCGCTTCAGGTATACTATGTAGTGATTAGCATTTATGGTTGGATGCATTGGCAAAAAGGCGGCAAAGTTACAAAGGAACTCCCTGTATCGAGTAGTGGCAAAATGCTGATGAGCTGGCTTTTGGGCTCCTGGATTATTTTATGGATCGGCATGAGTGCTTTTCTGATGTACCAAACAGACTCCGATGTACCAATTGGAGATGGTTTTACCACTGCAGGAAGTATTGTAGCAACCTGGATGCTTGCCCGTAAAATTAAAGAGCACTGGATCTTTTGGGTCATTATTGATCTTGTTTCACTCATTTTGTACATCGAAAAATCGCTTTTTGCCACTTCCGGGTTATTCCTGATTTACACTACAATGGCAATTGTAGGATATATAGAATGGCAACGGGATTATAAAAAACGACCTGTAAAGCAAATCTTACGCAGGTTTAAACTACAAAGACAACATCTACACCATGAATCATAAAGGTACCCGTATAGCGATAGTAGGCCCCGAATCGACCGGAAAAACCATTCTTGCACAGAAACTTGCAGAATACTACAAAGGCAAATGGATTCCGGAATATGCGCGCGATTACATAGAAAAACTCGAACGCCCTTATAAATTTTCCGATATAGAGCACATCGCCCGGTGGCTGATTGATGCTTACGACAATTGCCAGGATGCGGCCTATCCTGTTTTCTTCGATACCGAAATGATCATTACCAAAGTATGGTTCGATGTGGCTTTTGGAAAGTTGCCCGACCAGATGGAGAAATGGCTAAAACATATGAATTTTGATGCATTTTTGCTGTGCTACCCCGACTTACCGTGGGAACCTGACCCCATTAGAGAAAATGGCGGCAAAATGCGGGAAATACTTTACCATCGCTATCGTACCGAAATTGAAAAACTGCAAAAACCTTATCAAATTATAAAAGGACATGGCGCTGAACGCATGGCCAATGCATCAAAAGCATTGAATAAGTTGACCGGCTTGCCTGACTTAACCAAAACAATTAAAGCCGACCACAGCTTAAAAGCATTGTTATAATAGGCTCAGATGCTGTATTTCTTTACTGATTTTTCTCCAAAATGGAATAAAATCTGATAACCTTTATGAACTAAAAAACCGACAGAACCACACCAAGAATAATACACGCCAAAATGAGCAGATAAGTATAAAAATTGCCGAAATTCAGCGTCCAACCCCGGTAACGATCCTGTTTTGGCACCACCACTCTTTTATCTTTTGGGTCATAGTAAAAGATACTCAACTTATAATTATCAGGGTCGAAAATCTCTTTTTCAAGATTATTTTTCATGGATTTTCAGTATTTATAAAATTCACAATTGCTTCGATAAACCGTTCGTTTACTTCGAGCGATGGATCCGTGTATGATTCAATATTTTCCTGCATGCCACCTTCAATGGTTTTAAATATGTGATTCATATTTTCGATCTCTACATAATCAACCTGTTCGCGCCCCCCTGCCAACAATTGACCCTCGTTCCTGTCTATTTGAATATCTTTGCTGCCTTGCACTACCAGTGCTGGCGTTTCAAGGTTTTTAATCAGGCTAACCGGATTGTATTTAAACCAGCTAATAAGGTAAGGTTGCACAGATGATCTGAAGAGCGCACCCATTTGAGGAGGCACATTCTCAATCAGGTGTCCGTTTTTCAAACTGTCAATAATTTGCACTACCGACTCAAAATAATTTTTTGGCAGTTTCGGTTTCAGCTGTTTTTTTAAAATCACATCTGCACTATTTCCGGCACCACCAACTGAGATAAAGCCACTCACATCCATATTCTGCAGTGCAATAAGACCAATTAGTGAACCCTCACTATGTCCTATCACATAAATATCTGAATACTCATTTTTTTGTAAGTAATCAATTATTAATTTTAAATCCTTTGCATATCGATCAATAGTTAAGTCGGACTCGTGAAATTCAGTATAGGTACTTTTTCCCACACCTCTTTTATCGAACCTTAAAGTTGCGATCTGTCGATCGACCAAAGCCTCAGAGAGGTATTTCAAACTATTATTTTGGATCTGAGGCTGATTACCGTTGATATCTGTTGGGCCCGAACCGGCTACGATTACTGCCATTGGCGGATTATCAATATTGGTCGGCTCTGTCAATACAGCATGTAAAGACAAGTCTGAAAGCTGAATTGAGACAGTGTCAGTCCTCAACCCTGACTTTTGAGCCATCACTAAAGATGAAATCAATAAGGTTAGAAAAACAATTGCGACTTTTCTCATTTTACATAAATTTTATTAAGTGTAAATTTAAAAATGCAGAAATAATAATTGCAGCGATTAAAGAACCAATAAAAAGGAATATGGATATGGGTTCTTTTAAATTGGCAGAAACTTTAAATGCATTATACATTAATGTTATAAGCCAAATGGTCATTAAAACAACAAAAATAATCAGGCAAATAGCAATAATTATAGCTCCATCACTCAGTTGTATCGGCTCACCCTGATTCATTAAATGATACAGAATATAATCGCCAAAACGCGTCATAGCATCTGAAAACCCTACAAGAGCAGCTAACAAATACGGACTTCTGGCCAGTGCTTGTGTTCCGAAAACATCAATTACGCGAACTTTAGATTTAGAGAAAATAATGGATACCAAAAATAACAAAACACTGACTACAATCCAGTTTAACAAACTCTGAATAATATAATACCCTACTGTATAGTCGGTTCCAAGTTTTACTGAAATCACATCCGGAAAATGTGTATGGCTAAAAAAACCAATTAAAGAAGTAAGCACAATAAGCACAACTCCAATTGCCAGAGCATAACCACCTGCAATATATCTGAATGGATTAATGAGTTTTCTTATCATAACATTTCTTTTTGTATGTGCCCAATTTTCCCAATCAACTCATCAAGCATATTTCTTACAGTAGGATAACTCAGCTTTAATTTTTGAGCCATTACTTTCAGACTGCCACTACTCTGAACAAAAGCCACTATAAATTCCTGCTCTTTGGCATCGAGCTTTAAGAGCAAAGGTAAACTGTACATTCCATTAATATTTGTTCCGCAAGCATCACAATGCAAGCTTTGAACCTTCAGTTCCGAGTCACAACTCGGGCACAAAATCGGCAGCTTCTTTTCCATAATTCATAATTTACACAAACAATATTACAAGTTAAAATTAACTTTTACAATACTTTTATTAATTTTATTAAATTATTATTTAACTTAATTAATTAATCCTTTAATTTATTTAATCCAGCACCATCTCATCAACAATTAGCAACGGCACGAATTTTGAACAACATCCTTAAGCACTTAAACATCTCTAAAAGCCAATTTTTTTTGTCTAAAGTATTACTTACACGAAAGTTTTTCAGATTATAAAAATCGCCAAAAGCCTCACTAATAACAACGAACGGGAATTTTCCAACTGCAACATTTTATTATTTTTGTGAATAAATTTTTCAAAACATATGCAATACCGCAACCAATTAAACAAAAAGGTATCTGAAGAATACTTCAATACGCTGAAAGGGCTGATCACCAAAGTGGTTGCGCGCTATATTGCAAGAGGAGCAATACCACGAAGAGAAGAGGCAGATGTAGAAACTGCAATAATTGAAAAGTTTTTACTCAAACAAGAGCAAATAGACAGCGCATTTCAGGGTAAAGCAAAAGTCACGACTTATTACATTGCTGTAATAAATCGTATGTGCGCTGAGGTAATCCGGAAAGAACAAAAGCATTGGTACTCATTAAGTGAGCATGATGACAAAAATATTCTTAAGGATTCCACAGTAAGTTTTGACGCCGCAAAACAAACTCTGGTAAAAGAAGAGCTTAAAAGATTTAGAGCAACATTAATGCTTTTCAATGGTTCAAGTGCCAAAGTATTACTTTTTTTAAAGTTCTATTATGATATACCGA
Organism: Salinivirga sp.; assembly: GCF_035268865.1. Taxonomy (GTDB): domain Bacteria; phylum Bacteroidota; class Bacteroidia; order Bacteroidales; family Salinivirgaceae; genus Salinivirga. Next base: position 25,898 of record NZ_DATFKB010000202.1, read on the forward strand.
TAATAGAACAGGAAATTCGGAATTATGCAGGAGACAAAACAGGAAAAGCACAAAAAATTATTGAAAAGCGTAGCGAATTATCAAAAGCACAGATAAACCAAAATCTGGCAGAGTTGGTTTTATTGGTTGAAGGCAAAGAAGTAGGTGGCGATGCTGTGAGAATGTGGATCAACAAGCAGATAGATACGCTATTACGCAGGTTAAATGGCCAAAATAAGAGTTTCCACAACAAAGAAACTATTGGTGTGATGCTTGAGATGCAATACAATACAGCTTAATACGCAATACAAACAAAAATACATTGATCATGCAAAATGAAATACAACATTTAAATCCGGAGCAAATTGCAAGTATTGCTGATGCTATCAACAACAATACTTACGAACAGCTCCCGGAAGGCTGGCGTATGCATTTAACCGAATGTGATCAATGCGCAGAAGAAGTAATCAATGTGGCAGAACTCTCATCTGACACTGGAGTTATTGAGATACCATTCAAAAACAATGACACACCCCAGGTGCCACGAACTTTGAGCGGAAACAATACAAAAATACTTTTTGGCGTAGCCGCAGCAGCTGCCATTATAGCTTTTGCCCTGATTTTAAACATACCCTGGAATAATGAAACTGACCTGCATGATATGCAGCAAAAGCAGGGACTTGCAAAATCTGAAAATAACGAAATAAAGGACACAACATCTGACAGCACTGTTTCAAAAATAGAGATACAAAACGAAGAACCTGCCCTTGCTAAAGCTGAGGTAACCGAGCACAAAAATAAGACTGATAAAAAAGCTACAAACAATAAGCTTTTAGCCTATTATGAGCCAAATCCCAAACTTGAAAGAATGTATAAAAACATGCAGGGCGGTTACCGTGGAGAAAGCATTGAAGTAATTACAAACGCTGAAATGCAGTATAAAAAAGGAGCTGTACTCGAGTGGAAAAATCCCGATAACAACACACTGTATGTAGAAATATTCAATAATAACGGTGAAGAAGTGCGCAGAAAAATCACCACAGAAAACAAATATAAACTCCCCGAATTAAACCCCGGCCTATATTACTGGAAACTAATTGGAGAAAACTTTGACTTACTATTTGTAGGCAAAATTATTGTGAATTAGCAGTCATTTTCACCAATTAAACAACAGTTTATAATACTATAATCCAGATCAATTTCAAAGCTTTTAATATCCACCTCTGAGTTAAGCAGGTGCTGACTACTCATTTTAACCTTTACTCAACAGCTGGCTACAGCGCTTTTGCAGAAACCTTTTCCACACAAGAAGACAGAACAAACCACCTGGTTTTTCATTAAAATCACAGGGTAATCGTTATTTGGAGATTTCACAACTTTTGTAATTTCTTCAGACTAATAATTCAAGGTGCCGATAAGCTATTCAAAAAAATTAAAAAAACTCAAACTCCTACTATACAGAAGCGTAGTAGTGCAATCGATCTTTTTGCAAAAAAAAAACGATTCACAGTATTTCAAATTCCTAAGTTCATGCAACCAATACTTCAGAAACAACTAAAAACTCATTCAAGTTGAATTTTAAATTTATATCATTATGAAAATTAAAAATTTATTACTATTCGTTCTTATTGTAGCATTTTCGATTCCGGCTACAGCTCAATTAAGAGCACCTTTTAAATCAGAGAGTACAGGAATAAGATTTGTACAACTTCCTACAGCAAAGAAGAAATTCAGTACGTTAACCATTAAAACAACCCAAAAAGCAAGAGCTGGCGAGAAAGTAGCAGAGGCCACAAAAAAAGCTTCGGCAGCGGCCGCCAAGTTTGGGGTTTCAATCGAAGATAATAGCGGGATGCTCGCCGACAAAGAAGCTGCAGAACGCACATATAATTTAATTCCTGAAATATTCCCTACTGAAGGTGATCTGTTACTTGAAGTATTTTTCTACGACAAAAAACTAATTAAAACACCATCCGAGCCCCTTAAATTTTATGATGGAGCCGAATCTGAAGTGAAAGTTGAGTATAAACTTTACAGCATGCCCGGCAAAAAACTCATAGAAGAAGCAGGACCATTTTGGGTAGCAGGTAAAGGAAGTTCAACAGCAGGTCCATTGCAGTCAAGAGAAGACCTTTATAATGATCGCGTGAGAATTTCCAGAGGCTGGGCAAAAAACGAAATTATGCGCAAGTACGCATTGAAACATGAATATGTACCCATTGAAGTTTATACGATCAGAAAACTAAAAGGTACTGATGACGACAAGCAAGAAGAGGCACAGGAAAAATTCCTTGAGCTTGCCAGAAAATTCAGAACTCAACAAGGTGAAGCCGAGTTTGAAAAAGGAGTAAATGAGTGCATTGCCATTTGGGAAGGTCTACTTAAAAAATACCAGCCCGGAAAAGATGCAGCTGTAAACGACAGAAGTGTATTCGCACTTTACTACAATCTTGCTACAGCCAATTACTTGCTTGGCAATATGAGCAAAGCAGACGATTATGCCAACAAAGGGGCAAAAGCAACAGCCATTGACTGGAAACCAGTTAAAAATAATAAGGGGGAAGTTATTGGTCGTAAAAGATCAGGCATTGTGCATGTGACAGAAGATATTTTTCACAACCTTAAAGCTGACATGAATGTATATTATGATGGATTAAAAGCACACAATCCTAAGTTT
>NZ_DATFKB010000203.1:0-20133 GCF_035268865.1 Salinivirga sp.
TGTCATGCTCTAGCAGTCAAACTCCAGAAGAGCAACTTTATAACTGTTGGAAACAATCTTTTAACAATGAGGGTGTTGATATAGAGAAATCATTGAAAGATTTCGAACTGGATTTAATAAAGAATGGTTATTTGAAAGACACAACTTGGAGTAGTTATCAACATCTTTTTGATAGCATGTCCTGTGTTAATAAGCCGTATTTAGGTCGTTCAATTTCTTTAGAAAAGTTTTTAAAAGCTAGCTTTCCTGTTACGAAAAATTGCGGCAGTCTAAACTTGATTGATAAGATTCCTAAACTTGCTGAATTGACCAAGAAGATTGAAAAAACCACTCAGACAAAAAAAGATAATTTCACTGAAATTTACACGATTTTTAATGAATCGATAGACAAACACGATTTTCAGAAGAAATTGTATAAAACATTCGTTTCCTGGTTTCTGGTTTCAAATTCGGTTTATGGAAATAGTTTAAAAGAAATGCTTCCGCAAAATAATAACCGAGCTGACTTTGAGATATTGATAGACAAAGAAGGCATGTATTTCTATAATGATAAGCGAGTTGACTACGATAGAATTGTCGAAATAATTAATAAAATTAAGGAAGCAGACAAAGTTGTGACTATTAAATTGTCGATCGATAAAACGATCCCGACATCAAAATTAGTTGATTTGATGAATATGTGTAGGTCAGATAAAATCAAACTTAAATTGAATTCAGAATAAAACATACTTTGCTTAACATCGGCGAGTTTGTATAAGGCGCTTGTGGCGGATTTTGAAGCTAGAGGAGATTTATTACCTCCGCCAAATCTACGATTTGACGGATTATTTTGTACATTGTAAATCGTAAATTTGGCTCAGAAAAGTTTGATAGGATATTACAAGTAATCCTTACACAAAACTAGCCGTGCCGTTACCTGCTATGGCAACCCGTAAATTTCTTAAAATTTCTTTCGTATTTTGTAAACTAATTCGTTAACTTTGCATAATGATAAGAAAGGTAATTGCATACAAGAACCATTTTGTTGACTTTTACAAAAAACAAGACGACAAGATTCAGCGAAAAATAGAATATGTTCTGGATATGGTGCGGTTTGAAAAGAGGATTCCTAAGAAATTCTTTAAGCATTTAGAAGGAACAGGAGGAATTTACGAAGTTAGAGTTATAACGACATTTAAAAGTATACGGATTCTGTGTTTTCAGGACAAAGGTGATTTAGTCGTGTTGACAAACTGCTTTGTGAAAAAGACGCAAAAAACGCCAAAGAAACAAATTAAATTGGCGGAACGATTAAAGGACGAATACTTGAATGAAAAGTATGGAGGATAAAACGATGAAAAACATAACCGATTTTGAAGACATTTTGACCCAAAAGTATGGCGACAAAGGGACAACGACTCGTGATAAATACGAAGCTGACTCTTTGGCTTTTCGACTTGGTGTGATGCTTAAAGAGGCGCGTAGATCTGCAAAGATAACACAGGACGAATTAGCGAAACGGACAGGGACAAAGAAAAGCTATATCTCCAGGATTGAAAGGGGGAAAAGTGACATTCAGATTTCTACATTTCACAGACTGATAGAGATTGGATTAGGAAAGCATTTGAACATTACAATTGGAGAATAACCACAGCAGGTAACAGTGGCGAATAAATCAAAGGCGGTCAGTGGGTTTCGTGGGTTTAAGGTTTTGATTTAACCCCGCCAACCGAATCGCCGTTAGGCGATGAGCTCAACGAAGTTAAAACTTCGTTTTGACGGGTAAAAATGTATATTTGTAAAACAAAGTTTTGGCTACGTGCTGTTTTTTAGGATATTACAAGCAAGCAAAACTCTCACCAGCCGCAACGTTGTAAAGCATGGTGAGGGCACAGTCTTTGCATTATTTTAGGTTAGAAATTGCTTTTTTTGTAACTTTGATAAAAAGATTTGACAATGAATATCCAATCGGAAAAACTCGAAATAATGAAATTAATCCTGGAGACTAATAATCCAAGGATTCTGGAGTCGATTAAAAAACTATTTAATAAATCGACAAAGGTTGATTTTTGGGAAACTCTGACTCAAGAACAAAAGGACGATATTCAACAAGGAATTATGGATATTGAAAATGGAGATGTAGTTGATTACGATGATTTCATGGAGAAACACAGATAATGAGAAAAGTAGTTCTTTCAAAGCGAGCCGAGAAAAAACTTGATAAGCTTATTGATTACTTGCGAACGGAATGGTCGGAAAAGGTCAAATCTGACTTTGTGAAAAATCTTGACAAATCACTGAAACAAGTGTGCGAATTTCCTGATTTATGCCAAAAATCTGATATTTCAAAAGGACTTTACATGTTGATTGTGACTAAACAGACATCAGTTTTTTATCGATACGATGACAAACAGATCAAAGTGGTTACAATATTTGATAACAGGATGGATCCCAATAAATTGAATAAAGAAATTAAATAAAACCAAGCTTTACAACCGCGGCGTTAGAGCATAAGGAGTCGCCTAGTTGCACACGGCAAAGGTTCTTTTTTTACTCCGCCAACCGAATCGCCGTTAGGCGATGAGCTCAACGAAGTTAAAACTTTCATTTTGACGATTGATGATGTTTTTTTGTAAAACAAAGTTTTTGGCTACGGAGAAGATTTTGAGGATATTACGAGTAATTCGTACGCTCCAAAGCCGCAGGATTGCCACGGGGAAAAGCGTCAATGGGTGGTAAATATCCGGGGAAATATCCCCCGAAAATGAGAATGGTTGCAGTTGTCAATATGATTTTATTGAGCTTTATTACAACGATTGTATTATCTGAAGCGGACTTGATGTTTCCTCAACTGAGGGCAATTTCCGGTATTGGAATTTGGTTTGTAGTTATCTTTTTTATCACCGGGACCATAATGAACACAATAACGCCAAGTAAGATTGAACGGATTTGGGCACCCGTATCTTTGATTCAGATGTCAACTAGCATAATTGTTGCAATCAGCTAATTATAAAAAAATTAGATTGTGATTTCGAAAAACCAAAATAAGCTGTATGTGTTTCGCGTTTAAAGAATTTGCAGTCAGTGTGTTATTAAGTGTTTTTGATTCGTATTAAAAATAGTTGTAACTTGCAGGAAAAAGCTTCAAAATGCCAAACGTTTTATATGCGTAAATTTCCACGGGAATATAAATCAATGAGTTATGAAGAAATTTGCAATTGTTTTTTTATTAATTTTTAGCACGCTTGAAGTATTTAATCAGGAATTAGAACCAATTGTAGATACCAATAAAATGTGGGTTGTATTTCGCCAAAGTGCAATTGACCCACCAGGTGGATTCGGAAAAAGTTATGCTTATAAAATCTCAGATAGCATATTAATTAATTCAAACTATTGGTTTAAGGTCTGGCAGTCACAAGATAGTTTATTTAGTGATTGGAATCAATACGGTTATATCAGAGAAGAGAATAATAAGGTTTACTACATGGATCCTGAAGTCATTGATTTTGATACCATTATTATGTACGATTTCAGCCTGGAAATTGGTGATACTGTGACCTTTTCAGAGGGCTGTGATTGGACAATTTATAATATTGATTCCTCTTGGTTTGCCGGAAAATACAGATACACTCAATATTTAACCAACTGGAAAACGATTAAACATATTGAAGGAATTGGAAGCACCGAAGGACTCTTAGGTCCGGTTTTTTACTGCACAACAGGAGGGATACGAACCTTACAATGCGTGTACGAAAATGATGAATTAATTTATCATAATCCAATATATGAAAGCTGCTATATCTATAATCCATATACCTGTCATTCAGATTTTACATATCAAATTGATTCTCTAACAGCAACATTCACTAATGAATCAACCGGATATTATGATGAGACTTACTGGAACTTTGGAGATGGTCAATCAAGCACCGAAGAAAATCCAACCCATGTTTTTCAGGACACAGGCGTTTATGAAGTAAGTTTATCTATATATGATTCTCTCGGTGGTTGTAATCATCAGCATTCCACAAATATCACGATATCAGAAACGCATATATCACCTCAAAATGATATCCCGAACAAAATAGAAATATTCCCTAATCCGGTAAAAAATTCATTGAAAGTAAATAATGCAATAATTGGTTCTAAAATTCAAATAATAAACAGCTTAGGGAATATAGTTTATGAAAGTATTCTGAAAAATGAGGATAACGAAATATTCATTTCAGATATAAGTGGATTTTTAATTCTTAGGATCATAGATAAGAAAGGAAAAGAATTAATCATTAAAAAAATAATAAAATAAACAGCTGTTAGCAGCGGCTTATGGTAGCCTTCCCCAAAAATCAGACAGTTTAAAAATTGAAAATTTTAGTAATTCGGGATTCGAGGAGTTAAATAAACATCGCCAAAAACTTCGTTTTGACGACTGATGATGTAATTTTGTAAAACAAAGATTTAGTGTTGCTGAGTTCATCGCTTAGCGGCGATTCGTTTGATTATGGAACTATTTAGGTGTTTCATAAACAAAAGTTCTATTTCTACAATCTAAATATTTTTTTAATACATTAAGTTATGGATTATTTAATGGCTGTTTTGATATTTTTAACCCTGGTACTTTGGGTATGGGCAGTTTACGATATTAATATCTCGCGACTCAAAGGGAAAAACCATCAGAATAAATGGCTGCTGGCTGTGGTAATATTTCCACTTTTAGGCCCTATTCTCTATTTCCAGTTCAAGCGTAAAGGTTGAGTTTTAGCGAAAACTCCTTACTTTGGCGTATAACAAGTTAATTTTTTGGTCTCTGAGCAACAAGGATTCAGGCCTAAACATATTCAATTAACCATTCAATTTATTACATTTGTGGTCAAGCAAATAATGTATCATTTTTTAAACTTATTATAATGAAAACCACAGCTTTCACGGCAATTCACGAAGACCTGGGTGCACGTATGGTTGATTTCGCAGGTTTTAAAATGCCAATAGAATATACCGGAATTAAAGACGAACATACCAATGTACGCGAAAAACTGGGCGTTTTTGATGTATCTCACATGGGTGAGTTTTGGGTTAAAGGCCCAAAAGCTTTTAGTCTTGTTCAGAGAATAACCACAAACGATGTTGCAGCTTTGTACGATGGAAAAGTGCAATATAGCTGTATGCCCAATGGTAAAGGAGGTATTGTTGATGACCTGCTGGTGTACCGTTTCGACGAAGAAACCTATATGCTTGTTGTAAACGGAGCCAATGTGGAAAAGGACTGGAACTGGGTAACAAAAAATGCCGAAGAACTTGGCCTTCAGGTTGGCAAAGAGGTTTATAATGCTTCTGATGAAATAAGTCTTTTAGCTGTGCAGGGGCCACTTGCTCTTAAAGCTATGCAAAAAATTACAGAGCAAAATATTATGGACATGGAATTTTATACCGTTCAAAAAGTCAATATAGCCGGTATAAAAGATGCCATTTTATCTACAACAGGGTATACCGGTGCCGGAGGCTGCGAAATTTATGTGTCCAACGAAGATGGCCCAAAACTCTGGAAAGCAGTAATGGAAGCAGGAGAGGAGTTTGGCATAAAACCAGCCGGACTTGCAGCACGCGATACGCTGCGGCTTGAAATGGGTTTTGCCCTCTACGGAAACGATATAGACGAAACCACTTCGCCCATTGAGGGTGCTCTCAGCTGGATTACCAAGTTTGTAGAGGGTAATGATTTTATTGATCGTGAATATCTGGAAAAACAAAAAGCCGAAAAGCCTGAAAAACGTCTCAAGCCATTTATCCTCGATGATAAAGGGATCCCACGTAAAGGCTACAAAATAGAAGATGGCGATGGTAATGAAATTGGAGAAGTAACTTCAGGCACAATGTCGCCCTCAACCGGACAGGCTATTGGTTTAGGTTATGTGAAAAACGGATTCTGGAAATCAGATACTGAAATTTACATACGCATACGCAAAAAGGCGGTTAAAGCACATACCACAAAATTGCCATTTTACAAAGGCTAATGCCGAAATGCAAATAATTACAAAGCATCGCCTTTTAAAGCGGTGCTTTTTTCATTAATTTTGTTTTACTAAAATGAACCCGGAACGATTATGAAGAGCGCACGACATGTCGATATCTGTTTTTCACCTGCCTTGTATGCCAATTATCACCGCGAAGGTAATCTGGTGGTGGTAATAGATCTGTTCAGGGCTACAACAGCCATTATAACGGCTATGACCAATGGTGCAAGGAGTATTAAGCCGGTGGCAGATATTGAATCGGCGCTGGCATGCAGGGACAATGGCTTTGTAGTGGCTGGTGAGCGCAATGGACATAAACTTGCAGAATTTGATTTTGGAAATTCGCCATTGGAGTTTACAACCGGGCGCATTCAGAATAAAGATCTTGCCATTACAACTACCAACGGCACCCAGGCTTTTGCTGCAGCACAGGGGCAGGTGACCATAGCCGCCGCACTTATCAATTACAAGGCTGCAATGCAGTACATTCAATCGGGTAAACAAGATGTGCTTTTACTCTGCTCAGGTTGGACAAATAAAATGAATATTGAAGACACACTGCTGGCCGGAAGATTTGCCCGGAACTTGTTGGCTGAAGATGGTTTTTATTCTACATCAGATTCCATTGCCATTGCAGAAGCAATGCTGGAGGCAGCAGGAAGTAATTGGTTGGAGTTTATTCTGGATTCATCACCCAGGCTTAAACGGAAGTATGAGCTACTAAAAAATGATATGGCCTGGGCTATGCGCCAGGATATTTCCAATGTAGTGCCGCTACTTAAAAATGACAGGCTGGTGCCAGCCTCTGAATATTAGAAATTGTAATAAAAGTTCGATTAAAACAATGTATCATGTAATAACTGGCAACGGAAAAGGTAAAACCACTGCGGCTCTGGGTATGGCTTTGAGGGCAGCCGGAGCAGGAATGCGGGTTTTTATTGCACAATTTGTGAAAGGTAAACCCTATGCCGAGCATCAAATACTGGGACAGATTCCGGGTATTGATTTTGCGCTTTTTGGCAGAAGGTGTTTTATACATAAAGCTCCTGAACGGAAAGATATTGAAGCGGCACAAAAAGGATGGTTGCAAGTACAACAAATTGTGCAAAACAAAACCGTCGATTTGCTAATTCTCGATGAACTCCACATTGCTTTATACTATCAGTTGCTTGAAGAGAAAGAGGTAGCTGAGTTTATTGCCCAAAATAAAAAAGATATTGAAATAGTAACAACAGGCCGCTATGCTCCGGATGGGCTCATTGACCTGGCAGATCTGGTATCGAACATAGAAGAGCTGAAACATTACTATGAGCAAGGTGTGAAAGCCCGGAAAGGGATTGAATTTTAGAAAGTTATGAGTGATATACGAAATATTGATTTTGATGATGAATTTGATTTTCAGACTTCCCGCAGCAGCGGGCCCGGCGGGCAGCATGCCAACAAAACGGAGACAAGGGTTACGCTGAGGTTCGATATCAATGCTTCAGCTCATTTATCAGATGCACAAAAGGCACGGATTTTTGAAAAACTCGGCAATGCCATCAACAGTGAGGGTATATTATTAATTAGCTCGCAAGAAAGCCGCTCACAGCAACAAAATAAAGAGATATGTATTGCCCAGTTTTACGACACTATAGTGGCAGCGTTGAAAAAGCCTAAAAAACGTAAACCCACCAAACCCACAAAAGCCTCAAAAAAGCGCAGACTTGAAAATAAGCGCCAACATGCCGAAAAAAAGGCCCGCAGACAAAAGCCCGATCTCTAAATATTTGTTATAATTCTGCCATATTAGCTAAAGTTGTATTTGGATTTACGTACTCGTTTACCTTTTTTGAACTGTTGGGGTGCTGCCAGTGAATTACAGTACTGTCTCTTTCAACAAAATGCGATATTGCGGCTTTTGATGCATCGGGATTCATTACAATCTGAATCTGATCGATCATAATACCTTTTTTTAATAAAGTGTTTACGACATTAACAGCTGTATGTTTGTTAGGCGTAATAAGCTTGAACCGCAAAAGCTTTTTTTGTGCCCTGGTAATTTCCAGATAATTTATTCGATTAAGTAGCTGGCTAAGCATATCTGTTCTTGTTTCGCCATAGATTTTATCATATGGACTGATATGTGCCATATAGGCAAAGTCTTGTTTGAGCGATATAATCAATCCTGAACAGGTAGATATACCATGGGTATACAACACCTCGCCACTTTTACCGCGTTTAAATTCGTCGATATTTACATTTATGGCTTCACGCACAGGTCTATATTTAAGATAATGATGCTTTTGTTGTTCAATATACTTCAGCAGCATCACTTTGAGTGAATCAGGATTTTTCAGATAAAAATTAGAGCGTACTTCGGCCTCGTTAATTTTAGCTATTATGAGCCATTCATTATTCATAAAAGAAAATACTTCGAAAGCACTAATTACATCAAACCCCATGTAGTCGGTTACTTGTTTGTGTCCTTTGCCTAATGCAAATTTGCTTTCAATATTGTTGCTGGCCAGCTTTTTTTGTAGAATGGTCGATTGGGGCTTAAATCTTGAATCAGTGAGCATGTAATGCGCTTTGTTTACCAGTATTACTTCCCCACTTTGTCCGAGGTGCTTATTTAGTGAAAATATATGATTGATTTTACTGACGGAAAATTGCATCACGATCCAACCGAGAAATTTACGATTTTCGTAAAATGGTTCTATGAAAAAGGCAGACGGCTCACCTGATATTTCGTAAAACCTGAAATCCACAAGCGATTCTTTGATATCCGATTTTAACTTACGCGAAAGTGGCGTATGCCTGAATTCAGGGGTAAATATATTTTGATGGTAATCAGCTTCTTTTTTTATTGTATAAAAAATATTTCCCGAAGTATCAACCATCAGAATGTCGTAAAACCTTTGATATTTGTTTATGTAGTGACGCCTGAATGCCAATTCAAGTTTTTCTTTTTTAGCCAGGGTTGATTTCGGTAATTTCGATTTATCTTTTATTGCCTCAAAAGCCTTTTGTGTCTTAAAAAAGCTTTTCACCAGATCATCCTGCACAACCTCACCGGCATTGCTCTGAGTATGCTGAAGGTAATTGATTAATTGCCGTTTTGTATTTTGAACTGTGGAATCAAGCGTGCTGTAAGTATGGTCATAAACAGCTGCCTGGCTAATTTCTGGGTTTTGTTTATTAAAATTACATTGCACTGATACGAGTGTAATGATAAAAATGGCAACCAGATTCTTTATAATTGGTAAAAAGACAATGTTTTTCATATGTAATAGTTCAGAATAGATATACATACAAAAATAAAGAATCATACTTTACGCAGATACGTGAAAATACCCTTTATAAAATAAAGATAATCAGGATAAAAGGCTCTTAATATGTTTGGTTCCTAGTGGCAAACTACTTCTCTGATGTTCTCTTTTACGGTGTCGGTTAATGTGTCGAAATCATGTTTCTCAGGATAAACGGGAGGCATGTAAGTTACCTGTATGCGTGTAAACAAACGAGGTAATTTTTTACCTGTTGGCAAGGCATTGTAGGCGCCTTTAATGGCTACCGGCACAACGGGTACATTGAGCTCTTTACTCAAAATAGCAAAAGTCTTTTTGAAATCACCAACTTCACCATTTTTGGTGCGGGTTCCTTCAGGAAAAATTACCACTTTATTATCCTGTTTCAGGGCTTCTGCCAGTTTCTGAATCGACTCTTTTATGCCCTGGTCGAGGTCAACTACAATCACGTTATGCTTACCTGCCAGGAAGTTCATGAATTTAGTTTTTATGTGTTTTCGCTTGGCATAGAAAAAGGTGCGACGCAATTCCCTGTTTTTGATAAAAGCAGAAATAAAAACAGCATCGAGGTAACTCTGATGGTTCGGTGCAATAATGGCGGGGCCGTCAGGTATGTTTTCTTTGCCATTGCTTCTCATTCTGAAGAGTACTTTAAATATGTACTTTAAGCCCTTAAACAATAATATTTGGCTGAACCAGGATTTGGGCAACTTAATGTTCACCCTTTCTCTGATAATGGCAGACCAGTCGGGCATTTCGAACTTGTGAAAAATCTTGTTTTCCCGCACATGTTCGGCTATTTTACTGATTGAGGGGAATCTTAAAAGTTTCTCTTCGTCGAGCTTAACACCGAAATTACGGTCAATGAAATCAATTAATGACAATTTATCGAGTGAATCAAGTGCGATATCAAATTCAATATGGTGGTCTGGAGCCACATTCATATCAACTTGCTGTTCGATAAATGTTTTTATTACTGTAAATTCTTCTGAATCGTCTTGTTTGTCAGCTGTAATTCTACTTTCTACCGGGTTTTCAAATAACTCAGGAAGTTTAAATCTTTGTAGTTTACCAAGCCTGGTACGAGGCAACTCTTCTGCCGTAATGGCAAATTTCATTACGCGTTTATAAGAAGTAACCTGTTGGTTGAACCATGGAAGCACTTCTTTTCTGAATTTGAGGTTAATGTCAGCAGCATCGGTATTGGCAAATTGTTCCATATCAGGCACAATAAGGGCATGTAAGAAGCTTTTATGGAAAAATATAGCTACTTCTGCTATACTTTCATGCTGTTCTAACTTCTGCTCAAGCAATACCGGGTTTATATTTTTACCACTTGGCAGCACAATAATTTCTTTTTTACGACCGGTAATATGCAAGAACCCTTTTTTATCAACACGTCCCAGATCCCCTGTATGCAGCCATCCGTCTTTAATTACTTCTGCTGTTTCCTCAGGTCTGTTAAAATAGCCGCGCATAATGTTTGGCCCGCGTGCAATAATTTCATCATTTTTTATACGCATTTCGAGGTCGGGCAGGGCCTGACCCGGTGAAGAAACTTTGAATTTTCCTGGTCTGGTAAAGGTAATCATTGGAGCGGCTTCTGTCATACCATAACCTTCAAGTATTTCAAACCCGAGTGAATGGAAAAATTTACCAACTTTAGGGTCCAGCGCAGCTCCACCACTAATAAGGTACGTTAGGTTTCCGCCAAAGCGGTCATGTACTTTTTTAAATACTTTTTTCGCAACTTTTTTACTGCCAATTAATTTAACAATTTTAAAGACAGCCCTCAGGATGAATTTCTGATTGACTTTGTCGCTTATGCTCTGGTAAAGCAATTTGTAAAGTTTGGGAACCCCAATCATGAGATCAATTTTATTGTCCCCAAAAGTTTTTAACAGGTCGGCGGATTGCATTGAAGGCGATTCAACAATGGTCGCCCCCGTGTACAATGGTATAAGCATGGAGCCTGCTAAAGGAAAAATGTGGTGTAATGGCAGCAGCATGAGGATCTGTTGATTGCCACTGTAGATAGGTACTTTTTCGGAAACTGCAATTATGTTGGCTCTGAGGTTATTGAATGAGAGTTCCACACCTTTTGGCGATCCTGTAGTTCCTGATGTGTAGATGATTACAGCGGTTTCGTCGTTCTTCTCTGGTGCTTTCCATTCAGGTAAGTTCTGTCCGTTTATGTTTTTTGGGGCTAATAAATCTACCGTTTTAATATCGTAACTGAGATTCGACTCTACTTGTTCCAGCTTTTCCCGGGTAGTTTCATCGTAAAATATCATTCCGGGTTTACAATCATTCAGAATATATTCCAAATCCTCCTCGCTTGCCAAAAAGTCTATTGGCACTACCGTGAAACCAGCATTCCATGCTCCGTAAAAAGCAAATACCCAATCGGCACTATTTTTTGCAAATATTGCCACTCTTTCTGTTTGCAGGTTTTGGCCAAATTGACTGTAATATCCTATATTGCAAAGCAAATCACCATAATTGTAGGTTTTCTCCGCGCCTATAATAGCTGGCTTGTTTATATCCTGAATATTAATCATTTTGTTGGTTTATTATGAGGTTAGATTGGTTCTGCAAATACTGTGCAATTATTTATTACTTTATTTCGCCAGGAATTTATGCTCAAGAGAAAGAATAAATGACAGGCTGAATGCTAACACATTATGAAACGATTTAAATTCTTTTTTGTTTGTAAATCATGCAGTTATTTCCTATTTTCGGACAGATTTACTAAAAAATTATAAAATAGCTATGATTGGAGCCATTCTTGGAGATATTTTAGGTTCTGTGTATGAGTTTGGTCCAGAGAAAGATATCTCGAAAATAAAATTTTCCGAACGATCAGATTTTACCGATGATACAGTCCTGACCATTGCTGTGGCAGATGCCATTTTGACGGGTAAAGATTTTCGTGATAATTTACATCTTTTTGGCAATAAATACCCCGGCCGTGGTTATGGAGGTCGTTTTGTACAGTGGCTGAAAGCCGATGGAGCAGGGTCTTACAATAGTTATGGTAATGGTTCAGCTATGCGTGCCAGTCCGGTGGGTTGGGTTGCCCGTACCGAAGCAGAAGTATTGGATCTGGCAGAAAAAACAGCCATTGTGACTCATGACCATCCTGAAGGGATTAAAGGTGCTCAGGCCATAGCGCTGGCCGTTTTTATGGCTCGCAATGGCTCCGATAAGGAAATAATTAGACAAAAAATTGCTGAAACCTTCAGTTACGATCTGAACCAGCAATACAATGATATTCAACCCAAATATTTTTTTGATGTCACTTGTCAGGGCTCTGTCCCGCAGGCTATCATTGCTTTTCTGGATAGTAACGATTATCAATCGGCTATACGTAAAGCTGTTGCACTTGGGGGTGATGCCGATACCCAGGCATGTATGGCAGGTGCCATTGCAGAAGCGTTTTATGGTATCATTCCTGATTCAGATTGTAAATATCTGGATCGCCTACCGGATGAGTTTATGTTTACAATCCGGCAGTTTTATAGCAGTTTTGAAATTGCAATGCCTTGTGGAATAAAATAGATGGGTTCTTTTATGTATCAGAATTTATAATCCCTTTTGCACGCATGGCCGCAAGGGCCATTTTTATATCTCCATAACCAAAATCATTACTCATCACCTCTTTTATGGCGCCGGAGCTGTAGCTGCCCGCATGTTTCGCTGCTTTTTGCACGAGCTCAAAGTTTTCCTGAGTCATGAAGTCTGTTATTTCCAGTACGCCCGATTCCACATACCGACTTAAATGGCCCTGAATTGTATTCGGTACAAATGATCTTTGTTCAGCGATCTCTTCTATCGATAATCCTTTTTGGTATAACTCTAGCGAAATTTCTGCTGTGGGTTTTTTCTTGCCGGGTTTAAAAGACTTTTCCAGTGCTTTGCGCTGCTCGGGCTTGTATTGATAATCGGTAAGCTCCGGAGTTGTGTTTTCGACATATGCACGGGCCAAAACCTGTGTTTTATGCATCTTTTCAATTTGGTTCCAAAGGTTTTGTTCGAGGGCCTTTAGTTCTTTTAAATATTTTTTCGTGCCGGTTTTTTTATTCACCTGCTTTGCATGTGAAGCAATATTTTCTGCCAGGCCTTTAAAGTGCTCCTCAAAATATTGACGCGCAGCTGTTATTCGCTCGAGTAAATATGTTGTTTCTTCTTTGTTTTCAGAGTCGTTTAGTTTATTTACCTGCTTTACGAACTTTTCCCCTGTTGCGACATACTCCGGAATGGCAGCAGCCATCTCCCTTGCCCATTGCTGATATTGTTGTTTTTTTGAATGCGATTCAGATTTATTGTAGCTTTTTACGTGATCTTTAAAACTGTATTCAAGTTGCTTGAAATTAAAGTTACTGGCTGCACTCTGCTTTAAATATACCCAGGCCTCTGTTTTAAAGCCTGCGTTAAGGTCCGATTCTGTTCGTTTTTCCTCGGTGAAGGTTTTCAATGCAGTTTCTGTTTCTGGGGGAGTTTGCGGAATAGGAGCGTTTAATGTAAGCCCCTCGAGCGATGTAAGTCGCGAAAGGGCTACATATATTTGTCCGGGTGCAAAGGCTCTTGAAACATCAATGGTCGCATTTTCAAAAGTTAGGCCCTGACTTTTATGTACCGTTACTGCCCAGGCTAGTTTTAATGGGAAATGTATAAATGTTCCTTTTACACTGGTTTCAATTTCGTTCGATTCTTTATTTAGTTTATAGCGTTTATTTTCCCATGTGTAGCGTTCCACAACAAAGGGTGATGTTTCATCCTCGAAACTAACTATGGGGCCCTCTTCTTCGAATCCTGTTACGGTTCCTATTTTGCCATTAAAATAACGCTGCTCGCCGGAATAATCATTTTTAATGAACATAACACGGGCACCTTTTTTTAACTTCAGCTCCGGCTCAATCGGATACATGTGTGGTTTGAAATCATTATGAACGGTAGCTTTAAATGAGGTTGGCTTTTCATCTATTTTGTCGAGTTCCTGCTGGTTGATTTCGTCAGCCAACTTGTTGTGTGTGGTAATAAAAATGGCTTTGTCAGAATTACTATCTGACCCGGGCGGTTGATAATGTTGGTTCAGAATTTCAATATCATGCTGCGTAATTTTGTTGTGCCGCAAGTTGTTGAGTAGATCTATAAATACTGGATCTTGCTGCCTGAATACTTTTTCCAGTTCAATGTATACGGGCTTATCGTTTTGTAGGGCCCGGGCTTCAAAAAAATAGAGTGTTTCGTAGTATTTTCCTACTGTATTATACTCTTCTCTTTTTACCACCGGAGGTAGTTGCAGCAAATCACCAATGAACAATATTTGAATGCCTCCAAAACTTTGATTGTGGTTGCGTCTGACAGACTTTAGCATTACATCAATGGCATCCAGAATATCGGCGCGCAACATACTTACTTCGTCTATAATGAGCAGTTCAATGCTCTGAAGTAATTGTCTTTTGGCTTTGTTGAGTTTTATGGTTTTGAGCAGTGTCCCGGGAGTGTTTAATGCTTCTGTAAGGTTGGGCGGAATGTTGAAATTTTGATCGGGAATAAAGCTTCCAAAGGGCAGTTGAAACAGTGAGTGAAGCGTCACTCCTCCGGCATTAATTGCCGCAATGCCTGTGGGCGCAGCTATTACTGTGTTTTTATGGGTTTTGTGAACGATATCACGTAAAAAAGTTGTTTTTCCTGTACCTGCTTTCCCTGTTAGGAATATATGTTTGTTGGTGCTGTTGATGTATTTTGCAGCATATTCTGCCGGTTTGTTTGCTTCCATTTCTACGTTTTTGATTGTGCATGCAAGTTAATGGTTATCATGTTAATCACAAAAGGTATTTGTTTCCCTTTTACCATGGCCATTTTACGACTAATTATATATCGTATTTATATAGCTTCTAGCCAATTTTTTGGTATTTTTGTGTGATTAAAAAACGAAGCTATGACAAAAGAAGAATTTCAACAACTAATTCAAGAGGGAATTCCTTCAGAATTGCCCCCGAAAAAAGCATACGATTCGCATATAAATCATGCGCCCAAACGAAAAGAGATACTTACCGAAAAAGAGAAAAAGCTGGCATTGCGAAATGCACTTCGCTATTTCCCCAAAGAACAGCACGCTGAGTTGGCTCCTGAGTTTGCTGAAGAGTTGAAAGCATATGGCCGCATTTACATGTACCGTTTTCGCCCTGATTGCGAGATTAAGGCAAGGCCAATAAATTGGTATCCGGGTAAATCAAAACAGGCAAGAGCCATTATGGTAATGATTCAGAATAACCTGGATCCTGCCGTAGCTCAGCATCCACATGAATTAATAACCTACGGTGGAAATGGCGCTGTATTTCAGAATTGGGCACAGTATCGGCTTGCCATGAAGTACCTATCTGAAATGACCGATGACCAAACATTGGTCATGTACTCAGGTCATCCGATGGGTTTATTTCCATCGCATAAAGATGCACCGCGTGTGGTAGTAACCAACGGTATGATGATTCCAAATTATTCAAAACCCGATGACTGGGAGCGTTTTAATGCCCTTGGTGTAACACAATACGGACAAATGACAGCGGGTTCGTATATGTACATTGGCCCGCAGGGAATTGTACACGGAACAACAATAACAGTACTGAATGCTGCACGCATGATTGCCGAAAAAGGTGATGCTTCGAAACCCAGGCTTTTTATAACCTCTGGTTTGGGCGGTATGAGCGGTGCACAGCCTAAAGCAGGTAATATTGCAGGTGTTGTAAGCATTTGTGCAGAGGTAAATCCGGACGCTGCTTATAAGCGCCAGGAGCAAGGCTGGGTCGATGAAGTGATTGAAGATGTAGATCGCACCATCGATACTGCAATAGCATATCAAAATAAAAAACAACCCCACTCAATTGCCTACCTGGGCAATATCGTTGATTTGTGGGAGCGACTGCTTAAACGTAATATTTACGTGGATCTTGGTTCTGACCAAACTTCACTGCATAACCCCTGGGCTGGTGGTTATTATCCCGCAGGACTATCTTTCAGTGAATCGAATGAAATGATGGCAAAGGAACCCGAAAAATTTAAGGAGAAAGTACGGGAATCGTTACGCAGACAGGTTGCTGCCATAAACGGGCTTACCGCAAAAGGTATGTATTTTTTCGATTATGGAAATGCTTTTTTACTGGAGTCGAGCCGTGCAGGAGCAGATATTATGGATGAACAAAATGAAAATTTCCGGTATCCATCATATGTTCAGGATATTATGGGCCCAATGTGTTTTGATTATGGCTTCGGTCCATTTCGCTGGGTATGTACATCGGGCAAACCTGAAGACCTTGAAGCAACTGATCGCATAGCTTCAGAAGTTTTGGATGAAATTCGCCAAAATTCACCAAAGGAGATACAACAGCAAATGGCCGATAATATTCAGTGGATTAAAGGTGCACAGGAGAATAAACTTGTAGTGGGCTCGCAGGCCAGAATTCTCTATGCCGATGCCGAGGGCCGCATGAAGATAGCTGCAGCCTTTAACGAAGCCATTAAAAAGGAAGATATCGGCCCGGTAGTTTTAGGTCGGGATCATCACGATGTTTCGGGAACCGATTCACCATTCCGTGAAACTTCTAATATTTACGACGGATCGCAGTTTACAGCCGACATGGCCATTCAAAATGTTATTGGTGATGGTTTTCGCGGCGCAACCTGGGTGTCTATCCATAACGGCGGTGGTGTAGGCTGGGGAGAAGTGATCAATGGCGGTTTTGGTATGTTACTCGATGGTACAGATGAGGCCGATCGCAGATTGAAAATGATGCTGCACTGGGATGTAAATAATGGTATTGCCCGCAGAAGCTGGGCCAGAAACGAAGGTGCTGTATTTGCGATTAAAAGAGCCATGGAGCATGAACCCAGATTGAAAGTTACCGTTCCGAACGATGCTTCAGATGATATAATCGATGAGGTGCTTTAGGCTGTGCTCCTGATTATTTAAAGATAAAAGCTGTGGGGATGATACCGACTCTGAAGGTGTCTATGGCTGTACCATCTATTTGATGGCGATATACAGCCCCCCTCTGTATATTATCAATTGCATCGGCAACATAAATATCACCATTACGCGGGTCTACACCTATTGCAGCGAAACCGCGGTCGTATGCGCCATCGTAAGGGCTTTCAATAAAAAGTTCTGTAGTGCTGTTTTCATAAATTGACCGGCGATATACATTTCCGTTGATGAAATAGAGCGTGTCGCCAGTGTTGTTTATTGCCAGATCAGAAGGTGATGTTGATAAATCGAATCGCTGCATTGAAACTATTTGTCGTGTTTGCGGATCTAATTGGAGTAACGCAGGCTCCTCATGTCCGAAAGGGTTTCCGGCAAAACCTCCGTCAGTCAGTACCCATATATTTTCATTTTTATCCATTACCATGCTTCTTGGTTGTATGGGTACAGCAATGGAGTCAATCCATTGGTCGGTTTCTGTGTTAATAACCAGAAGTTTGTCATCGTAGCTCCAGCAATTTACAAAGAGGTATTTACCGTGTTGAAGCATTTGTTCTGTAGCATGCTGTGCAAAATCAGGATGGTTATTATCCACATCTATGGTTCCTGTAACCTCAAAAGTCAGTGGGTTTACTATGCTTATTGTTTTGCTGTAAAGGTCAGTTACATAAGCTTTCGAATCATTTATAAAATGTATGTACCGCGGTGAAGTCAGTCCTGTGATTTTTCCTGCAAACTCAAAAGTATTGGTATTGATGACATAAATTTTTCCGCTATTGTTAAGGACTATAAATCCAAGACTGTCTTTTATTGTCATCGATTGTGCTACATCGCCCAGCGGTGCTCCATTTGCTTCTGCAAAAACATTATTTTGCACAATAAGTGAGTCGGGTTTGTAAAAAGAGAGCGAAGCATTGTCGTACATGAAATTGCCCTCGTTTAGTATAAAAACTCCAGTTGATTGTTCATCATAATCATTGAGGTTATACCACTGGTCATCATCCATGCATGAATGCATCAACAAGCCGACTAATAGCAATATGTATGAACATTTTAGTGTCATGAATATGCAAATTTAGCTTTTTTGAGTGGCACTATTCCGAATAGTGAAATCTTTTTTGAATTGACAAATCCGTTGGTCTAGTTTTTCACCGTTTTTATCAAAATCAGGGCATTGATTTTAAGGGATTTTGAACCCTGCAGTGAAAATTGCGTATATTTTCATAACTTCACATAAAAATTTGACCAATGAGAATCATAACTGTTTTAATCGCATTGTCTTTTTTCTTTGTCGGTTGCGAAAAAGATAAAGATGAATATAAATCCATCACAGGTGAATGGCTTGTTGAGGATACCGGTGATTTAACCAATTACCGTCGCTATGAGGTGGGTATTCAACGTACACAGGGCGATACATCCTCGTTTATAATTACCAATTTCTACAGAACAGGCATTGGCAGCGAGACCTATGTTACAGTTGATGGTCTGAACATCAGTATTAACACACAACCAGTTGGCAATTATATTATTCAGGGTTCAGGTACCATAGAACCAGATTATAAGCAAATAAATCTTGAATATGAGGTAAATGGAGGCGAAGTAGGTTACGAAACCGTTATTAGTTTAATGACAAGGGATTAGTCCTGGAAACGCAAAATAAAGTCTTCCACCTCATTGAGTCCAAAATTACGTACAAAACGCTTCATTTCTTTTTCTCCGTCTAAAAAGAGCAGGGCAGGGGCACTAAAAAGTAAGTATTTACCCTTTGCTTCGGGATTGGCAGCCAAATCAACAGTTTCGAATGGAATATCATAATGTTCGGCCAGCTTTTTAGCGCGTGGCTCCAGGGCATGACATGTGCTGCAGTGTGGTGTAATGAAATATTTTATCTTCATAATTTTAAATAGCTTGAATTAGAACGGATGCGTAGGCTTCGATACCTTCTTCTTTACCTACAAAACCCAGTTTTTCTGTGGTTGTAGCCTTAACAGATATTTTTTCGGCTGGTTCACCAAGTGCCTCTGCAATCCTGAAACACATTTGGTCTATAAAAGGTTTTATTTTAGGTTGCTGAAGTGCTATGGTGGCATCGAGGTTACCTAGCCGGTAGCCTTTCTTTTTTACCAGGTCATAGCTTAATTTCAATAAATTCAGGCTGTTGGCATTTTTATACTTTGGGTCGGTATCCGGGAAGTGTGTGCCGATATCTTTTAACGCAGCAGCTCCTAAAAGCGCATCGCTGATGGCATGCAACAGCACATCTCCATCGGAATGGGCTATGGTACCTTTGTTGTGTTCAAGTTTCACCCCACCAAGAATCAGACTTTCGCCTTCAGCCAGCCTGTGCACATCGTATCCAAAGCCTGTTCTGATTTGCATATGTAAAATGTATGGTTAGCGCTCCTAGTTAGGCTCTGCCATTGCATCGAAATTGAAGAGCAATGAGAACCTGATGGTATTTTTTAATGGATTGTTGGCAGTGGTTGGTATTAAATAAGCCACATCAATTCCAAAAACATTTAGTCTAAGTCCGGCACCCATAGTAAAATACTTGCGATTACCTTTTTCACGTGGTTCGTGGAAATATCCTGCACGGAAAGCCAGCTTTTTATCGTACCAGTATTCAATGCCTATCGAAGTATTTATTTCTTTCATTTCTTCTTCCAGGGTAGACATGCCGCTAATTCCAGGGGCGTCATAGAATGATTCTACAATGGCCGTGGCTACTGCTAAGTCTGTTTTGTCTTCAGCCGTAATGAAATCACCTGTCTCAGGGTCCCGCTCATAGGTTGTAGTTGGGGCAAGCAGTTTATTAAAATCAATGGCAATGCCCAGGCTGTTGTAATCGTCGAGCTGATACATGAAT
>NZ_DATFKB010000204.1:0-4473 GCF_035268865.1 Salinivirga sp.
CAAATTCCGTACTTATTCTATCATTGGGAATTAGGATTTTCTATTTAACTTGTTGCAGATTTATGTATGACAAGAGTTCGCCAGCTGGCGGAGACACTATCACAGCCTGTCCTGATTATTTCATCGGGATACGGTTCTGGTACCTATGCTGAAGCTACGGCGTAAGCATGTGAGAGACCTGTGGTGAAACTCCCCTTGGCTACTCAACCAGCTATTCGTTGTAGCCAATTTAGCGAGGCAGACAAACAGATACGATTATGAGAAATATATTTACGATACTATTTATACTACTTTCAATTCATTTATTTGGACAGAAAAACAATGCAGATAATGTTATCGAAATGAATACCAGATTTGCTTTAGAATTACAAACGGAAGATTCATTAACATATACTTTTAAGATAGTATCTAAAGAGCCTTTTCCTGCTGAAATTGAATGGTCAAACGCAAGGAATTTTTTGGATAGTGTTTCTTTAAAAAATCAAATACAAGGAATATTGACTAAGGGAAAATTTGGTAACAGTACTAATACCATTTTATTGATTCAGAACGGACTAGATAAGTCAATTAGCTATAAACTTTATATTAAAGTTCCTCAAAAAAGAAAATCAGTAAAGACTTCTGTTGTTGATTTATTTCCAAATGTACCTTCAACGGAACTTTGGCCTTATATGATTGAGTATGTTCAATTCTCTGACTTCACTACAGCACCTGAAATTGAAGAATTTGCTTTTGAACCACAAATTGATTCATCATGCATAAAAAATAGAGATTTCAATATTGACTATGGCAATGAACTATTTATTAAACACTCTAAAATAACAATCAATAGATTCAAAAGTGACAATTTATTTGAATTAAAAGAGCTTTTGCATTTTGAAGATTCTTTAAAAACTGAGGATGTATCGCTCGGACATTATTGGAGTTTAGGTGAAAGTATTTATCCGAATAGTAACAATTTCACGTTTGACAATCCAATAAGTTACCGTCGATTAGAATGTCCCTATTTTGAAGGAACAGTTAATTTCTTCTATACAAAAAAGGAAAAATCCATTAAGGTTGTTTCGTATGTTTGGAAAGAATTTAAGGAAAGTGATTGCTCGACGTCCACAAACTCAGATTCTGAGGATAGGAACAAAGCTTTTAAGAAAAAGTATGATTTTGTTTTAACTGAAATCAGCAAACTCTTGGGTGAGCCAATTTTCAACATAACGGAAGAAAATGGAAGACGACAAACAAAATGGAAAAGTAAAAACAACATAAATGCTTACTTATTCAATTTTAGTAGCATTAATGAAATACGATTATATATTTATAAAGAATAAAAACTGACTACAACAGCTTATCATTGCGCCTGTGGGGGTGGGGGGAGAGATTCTCGGAGGTTCGCAACTTTTGTTTACCTTTACTACGGCTTGATAGGAAAGTGCCTTGAAAACCCCACACGACGCAATATAAGCGGAACGTTAGCGAACATTGCAGCGGGCGAAAATTTACAAAAGGATTTGAATAAAACTGAGTAAAAAGTTCTATAAAATGTGAAACTATTTTTCGTATATTTGCGTTATATAAAACGAATTGATTTTGGAGTTATTAAGGAAAAATAGACTTGTAAAGCTAAAGAGGAAGAATCGGGGAAATAATAAATTGATTGATGAAATCGATAAGTTAATCTCAGATATAGAAAATGCAAATTGGTCAAAACCAACAGATATTAAAGAAACGCGACCAGATGCAGACTGTGTTCACAGCGATGGATTTTATTTTTTTGATATACATGTCCACCGAACAATGATTTTGATTGTTTTTGATGATAACGAAGCAACTGTAGTTTGGACAGGTACTCACGATGAATATGATAAAACCTTTAAGGGAAATAAAAAGACAATAGAAAAGTGGTTACGAAATCAACAATTAATTTGATATGGATAGATTATCGATAAATAACATAAGAAAACTTAAAGAATTAAAAAGTGAATTAGAACACGAACGGGCTAGCTCATTGTATTTAAAATTGCGTAAATTAGAAAAAGAGGATAGCAATTATAAATCTATTCGCAAGCATCTGAGAGATTTGATTGTTAAGTATGAGAATGAGCACTGGTCAGATGAGTCTCAGGTGACAGATGAACAAGTAGAAGAAAGCGATTTAGCTGAATCTTTAATCCAGGCTGAAAATGAATTTTATCATAAGCGCAAAGAATTAATTAGAAGAGAATTAAAAAAGGCAGGATTGAATCAAAGTGACCTTGCCAGGATATTAGGACACCGTAAAGGCTATATGTCTGAATTGATAAATGGATTAAGACCCTTTTCAAAAGACGACCTTATTGTAATTAACCGATTATTTAAGATAAATTTTGAGCATTTAATTCCACCATTTTTAAAACATGATAAAGCTTCTCATGTAAGGAATACATTAAAATCCTTTCCGAATAGTAAAATAAAGCTGACGAAAAAGGATATCGATTTACAGATATCATAAAATAGCATGAAATACGTTCGCTAACAAGTTGTATGCGTCATGCGGGCAGGCTTCAAATATCTAAGGTTGTCGGCTTTAGCAAAATTTGTAACGGCGGAACCGTCGAGTGCCGGACACGGTGAAAACGATTTACGTAAAAGCCACATGGTATATCCAGCTTTCCGCTATACCATATCCCTCAGCGCCTCCTGAAAGGTTCTGCTTTTGAAGCCAAAGTCATGGATGGCGTTTTTGGCAGAAAAGTTTGAGCAGGCCGGGCGGGGTGCCTGATTGGCAAACGTACCCGAATGCACCGGCGTAATGAGTTGGCTGTCCAGCTCAAATACATTGGCCACCTGCAGCGCCATTTTATGCACACTCAGGTAATCGGCTCCGCAGGCATGGTAAATACCCCTTTGGGGTTTTTGAGCTGCCTGCAGGCAGAGTGTAGCCAGGTCTTTCACATAAGTTGCCTTTCGCGTATGGTCTGAGGTTACCTGAATGGCCTTGCCGGCTTCTAAAGCGGATTTTACCCATAAAACCAGGTTGGAACGGGTGCCGGAGAGTACCGGGCCAAAAATCAGCACCGGGCGAATGATGGTGCTTTGGGGGCAAATGGTTTGCACATATATTTCGGCCATTTCCTTGGTGCGGCCATAGTAATTCACCGGGTCGGTTTTGTCATTTTCTGCAACAGGTTCATCTTTACCCGGAAAAACAAAATCACTGCTAAGGTGAATGAGGTGGGTACCCGTTTGCCGGCAGGCTTTAGCGATTTGCCGGGTGGCTTCCACATTGATTCTGAATGCTTCTTCGCGGTGTTGCTCACAATAATCGACGTGCGATAGTGCTGCGGTATGAATCACTGCGTCAAAAGGCGCCACTATTTCGGGTGTGATGTCATTTTCCAGTACATTAATGGTTTTAAAATCGTTACAATAATTGTGTATTGCAGGGCGTTTCGACCAACCTGTGAGGTGCACATTGGGCATGTTGCCTGCCTGTGCAGCAATGTGTTGCCCCAGAAAACCATTACTGCCTGTTACAAGTATTTTAGTCATTGCAGGCTTTTATTAAATCGCGCATTGTCTGAATTTGTGCAGGAGTACCTAAAACAAGCAGTATATCCTGGTTTGTAACCTCAATTGAGGGGTCCGGATTGTGAATAAAATCGCCCCCGGCTTTTTTTATACCCACCACATTTACCCCGGCTTTTTGTCGCAGCTCCAATGATGCAATGGTAGTTTCTTTGCCATCGGGTACTGATAAACATTGAATTTCATCGAGATTCACATCCTCGGTAGATTGCAGCAGCAGCGTATCGAGAAATTCAATTAAGTCGGGGCGGGTTACCAGCTGGGCCATGTGAGAACCTCCCACCTTGTCGGGCATAATTACCTCATTGGCTCCGGCTTCGAGTAATTTGTCAATATTTACTTCCTCCGATACGCGACTGATAATTTTTAAATCAGGGTTGAGCGCTCTTGCCGTAACGATCACGAAAAGATTGTCGGCATCGCTGGGAAATGTGGCCAGAAGAGCCCGGGCACTTCTGATGTTGGCTTTTTCCAAAACTTCATCTTCAGTAGCATCGCCATTAAGGTATTGAAATTGCTGGTTTTCCTTAATTTGATCGATTACACGTTCATCTCTTTCCAGAATTACAAACTTCTCATAATGATTGAGCAGGTCTACCGAGGCCTGTTTGCCTACGCGGCCGTATCCACACACAATGATGTGCTTTTCTGTTAGATCGAAGTTTTGTTTCACTATAGGTTAGCTTATATTTTTTATTCAACTTAATCAAGGTTATTGAGCCAGTATTTAAAAGTATGAAATTCGGAACTGATTCAGAAACAAATTTAGCGAAAATTGCTTTTAAGAACCTTTTCTTTTACTTTTGGAGAAAAACAAGTTTCAATGCTAGTAAAAACATACGGCTCTGCAGTTTTTGGAATAGAAGCTACCACCATTACCATTGAAGTGAGTATTTCGCAAGGTTTTGCCTT
>NZ_DATFKB010000205.1:0-18633 GCF_035268865.1 Salinivirga sp.
TGCCTGTATTGCAAATCGATATAAGTGTACAGCTTTTTGTTTACCATGAAGTTTGCACGGGCATAAATATTGGCATCATCTTTAACACCAGTGTTATCATAAAAGCGGTGTTTGGGATCAAAGGTATTGAGGTTGTTTTCAGCCCACATTACCTCCCCGTAGTGGTCTCCGTCGTATCTGTTCCATCCACCACCCAGGATAGCTTTTACTTTAGGAAGTTTTAGTTTAATAGAACCAATTCCACCGTAAAAAATATTGTCAAGATATTTTCTGTCTATTACATCGGATTCGGTTATGGTATCTGTTCCGCTGATAATCGGGTCTGCCAAATAGTCTGCAATATCCTCATTGTAGCGATATGATTCATAGTAGCCAAACCCGTTGGTTTGATGATATGCAATGTTGGCCGATAGCTTATCATTGAAGTTTCGTTTATAAAAAACCTGGTAATGGTCTTGCTGGTAATTGTCTGTTTGGTTGTCGTACATGTAACGGTTGTAAGTACGCGGATTTGACTTAAACAGGTTCTCTATTTCTTCTTGTGCATAGCCCATATTGTAGGCAAACTGCATCATTGCTGCACTGTCCTGGTTGAGTTTAGCCGAAGGAATACCTTCCCATGACTGGTAAGTTTTTTCTTTGCCCGAAAAAACATTGATCCTTAATACATCTTTTTCAGTACGGTAGGTTCCTGACACAAAGAAAGATTTTAGGTCTGATGTGGCGCGATCAATGAAACCATCAGATTTGATTCTTGAAAGCCGGGCATCAAAGCTATACCTTCCTTCAATAAGTCCGGTTCCCGCTTGCACTGTGTTTTTCATGGTATTGAAAGAACCTGCCGCATTGTTGACTTCGGCATATGGTTCGATGCTAATGTCGTTGGTCTGAAGATTTATGGAAGCTCCAAAAGCTGCGGCTCCGTTTGTAGAAGTTCCTACACCTCGCTGTACCTGAATACTATTGGTGCTTTCAACGAAATCGGGCATGTTTACAAACCAAACTCCATGAGATTCTGCATCATTAAGCGGAATGTCATTTACAGTAATGTTTATCCGGTTTAGGTCGGTACCCCTGATTCTAAAGTTTGTATAACCAACACCTGCACCAGCGTCAGAAGTGGTTACAACCGAAGGTGTAAGTTGCAGTAAATAGGGAATATCTTTAACCGCTTCCCGTTTTTCAATCACTTCTTGTTCAATGGTTGTGTGGCTTGTGGGTGTTTTCTCCGTGGCTCGTGTTGAGGATACAATAATTTCCCGGGTTTGAATGACGCTTTTTGTCATTGTAATTTGAAGATTGGTCTTGTCTGAAACCTCAATTTTTTCACTGTAAGGTTCATACCCCAGGTGGGTTACCAGTATTCTATACTGCCCGTTTTTAACATTGTTGATTACGAATTTCCCTCCGCCATTGGATATGGTTTCGTAGGCACCTGGAATTAGTTTAATGGTTGCTCCACTGAGTGGTTCCTTGTCTTCATTGGTCACAACCCCATTGATGAGATTTTGTGCACTGGCAAAATTCATTACTACTGCCAGTACAACTGTAATAATTGCACTTTTCATAATTGAAAGTTTAAGTTTTACAATATGCAATGGGGGGAAAATACTCTGAAATCCCTTCGCCGGCACTACCCGGATCAGGTTCAAAGGGTATGATCTCAGCCCGTAATTTTGGGCACCCCCGATTGCGACCTTTTGTCAGCAGCATTTACGCAAATATTATGCCTTTAGCGGTGTAAGTTAATTTAAATAAGCTATGTATTTCGGGCCTTTTGGGTGTTAATTTACATTTTATTAGTTCAAATGTCTGGTTCTCTGATAGTCATGTTTGGCGTAGGAGCAAAAAAAAACCTGCCGAAAGGGCAGGTTTTTTCGCTTAGTGATTATGTTAAGCGGGTTCTTCAACTTTAAGCACGTCTGCAAATGCTTTTTTGAAGGTTTCTTTCGGCAATGCTCCTGCAGCCATTTGCGGTTGCCCGTCAACAGGAATGAACAGAAGCGAAGGGATACTTTGAATACCAAACATTGCTGCTAATTCACGTTGGTCTTCTGTATCTATTTTATAAATATCAATTTTACCTTGATACTCTTCAGCAAGTTCTTCAAGAATAGGGGCTACCATTTTACATGGCTGACACCAGTCCGCGTAAAAGTCAATAAGTGCAGGTTTGTCGCCTTCAAATTTCCAATCTTTATTTTCTTCGAAATTGAAAATCTTTTCTTTAAATGTGTCCTTGGTTAAAAATTCAGGCATGTCTTTTTTGTTTTTTATGAATAAATTTAAATTTTTACATATGTTGCAAATCGTATGCCATTATGTTGGTTTATTTGCAACGCTACTTAACCCATTCTTTAAAAAAAATGCCAACATTCTTCTACCAATGGGAAAAGTTGTAATTTTGTCCACTATTTACAACAAATGAGCACGGATGAAGTTTAACGAAAATATTCAAAATATTGTATTTCAGCATATATCAGAAATCGTAACCAGGCAGAATCAGCCGGCATATGTGATTGGTGGCTTTGTGAGAGATTTAATTCTGGGAAGGGCATCAAAAGATGTGGATATTGTGGTGGAAGGAAGCGGGATTGCCCTGGCAAAAGAGGTTGCACGGAGAATTGATCCTAAAATTAGGGTATCATTTTTCAAAAGTTACGGTACGGCTATGTTTAGGTATAAAGATAAAGAATATGAGTTCGTTGGTGCACGTAAAGAGTCTTATAACCGCGATTCCCGCAATCCTGAGGTGGAAGATGGATCAGTAGAAGATGATCAGTTGCGGCGCGATTTTACCATAAATGCATTAGCTTTAAGTCTTGCTGAGCCTGATTTTGGCGAACTTGTGGACCCTTTTAATGGCTATGCCGATTTAAAACGTGGTATTATACGAACTCCTCGTGACCCCAAAGTCACATTTTCAGATGACCCATTGCGCATGCTCAGGGCAATTAGGTTTGCTGCTCAATTAAATTTTCATATTGACGAGCAAGCCTATGATGCCATTGTGGCAAATGTGGAGCGGTTGGAAATAATTTCTAAAGAGCGCATTAACGAAGAGTTGCACAAAATAATGTTGGCGCCCAAACCCTCCATTGGTTTTAAGTTGCTTGCTAAAACTGGCATTTTGACATACATTTTTCCTGAACTCGCTGCAATGCAGGGCGTTGACAAACGTGAAGGTATGGCACACAAGGATAACCTTTTCCATTCTCTTAAGGTACTTGATAATATTGCCCGCCTCACAGATGACTTATGGTTGCGTTGGGCAGCCTTATTACACGATATAGGTAAACCACAGACTAAACGCTTTGTAGAGGGGCATGGCTGGACTTTTCACGGACATGAGTACAGAGGAGCTAAAATGATTCCGGGTATTTTCAGAAGAATGAAATTGCCATTAAATCAAAAGATGAAGTATGTGCAAAAAATGGTGAGCCTACACATGCGGCCCATTGTGCTTGTTGAAGATGAAGTGACAGACTCAGCTGTGCGCCGATTGCTGTTCGAAGCCGGGAATGAGGTCGAGGACCTTATGACTTTATGCGAAGCTGATATTACGTCAAAAAATCACGAAAAGGTTCAGCGCTATTTGCAGAACTATCAGCTTGTAAGGCAAAAGCTTCAGGAAGTTGAAGAAAAAGACCGTATTAGAAATTTTCAACCTCCCATTACCGGCGAAATTATAATGAAGGCTTTCGGTGTTGGACCATCAAAAATTATTGGTGATATTAAGCAAGAAATAAAGAATGCTATTCTTGATGGAAAAATAAACAACAATTTCGATGAAGCATGGGCATTTATGGAACAATATGCCGCCGGTAATGATCTGAAACTACTAAAATCGAAAGATGACGTTATTGCAGACGGAGATCAAGCAAAATCGGAAGATGATCGCTAAATCCACCGTGGTATCTGAAACCTATAAATGTACGGTTAGGTTTTTTACCGGTATATTTTTTATCCGGTTCTAACAGCAAATCAATGTATCCAATGCGCATTTGGCCGGGATTTGTATAAACTGAATTTTCTTTATTGAGCAAAGGAGCCGAAACAATAAATTGGTCCAGCATGGACCATTGGCCCTGATAGCGATGTGTTCCCGGGTATTCGTTCGTGTTTAATGCCGAATTAAGGTTTAAAAGCTTGCTTTTGGTGGTATTATCCGGCGCTGCAGCTCCGAGGTGCTGCGCAATAGATTCGTCATTTGGCGTATCATTAAAATCGCCTGTAATTACGATGTTGGCATTTGGGTTTACCTTTAAAATGCTGTCGGTTGCCCTTCTGAGGGTTTTGGCTGCTTGTGCCCGAAACGGTATGGTGGCAACAGCTCCGCCATATTTCGATGGCCAGTGATTGACAAAAACATGAAGTGTGTCTTTGTTTTTTAGCAATGCCTTAAAGTGCAGAATGTCTCTTGTGCGTTTATCGGGATGATTTTTGAACCTTATTTTTATGAAATTTTCATCCAGGGGCCATAGTGTTTCGGGGTTATAGAATAAACCTACGTCAATACCTCTAAAGTCTTCACTTTCTTTGTGCACAATTTTGTATTCGCTGTCGCCCAGGGGAGTTCGTTTTAATAAATTTTTCAGTACATACCGGTTTTCTATTTCACACAGGGCGATAATGTCTGGTTTTTGCCATTTACTGAATGCAGCAATTACTTTGTATATTTTGGCTGTTTTGTCGTTGTATTTGTACCATGACCAATGGCGTGCTCCTTCTTCAGTAAATTCGTCGTCCATGGTAACACTATCGTTTACCGGATCAAAGAAGTTTTCTACATTATAAAACATTATGCGCAGGTTCTGATCCTGTGAAAAGAGCGATAGTCCATTGATGATTATTAATAGTGTTATAAGAATGCGCTTTTTCATCTGTTTATAATTTTGATTTTAGTTGTCAGATGGAGCTCGCCATGAAAAGTCCAATGTCCGTCACATATTATCTGTAGGTTAGTTATAATCATGCGAGTGTGTGTCAAAATTTTTGTCATGGCTCGGTTCATTCTATGCTTTGGTTTTTATTGTTGACGTTCATATGCTCCCAGGTCAGGTCCTGCATCTGTTGTTCTGTCGTTTTGGTTCATATCCAGCGGAGTGGCGGCACCGTATTCTGCTTTTCCTGCATCAATGGCAGGGGAGAGGGTGTCTAACCTGAAATCATACTCTTCTTTCGATACAAAGCGTGGACCGCTTTCTGGGTTGCGTAAAATGTTTTGGAAGTGGTTTTCATTGCTCATATCGAAGTCCTCGCTGACTTTGATCAGGCAGTGGTCGAAGTAATAGTTAAAAGCCCCTTCATCGGCCTTATCTATCACAATTTCATTTCCATTTTCACCACCATCCCCATATATAATACTATTGGTAAATGTGGCCTCTTCAAGATCGTAGACAAAACCCACATCGCCTGAGACAAAATAGTTATTGAGTGCTACAGAAGCTGTATTTCTTGAGCTGTATGGGGTGAAATTGGCTATGCTAACATGGTTAAAATTGTACTTTCCGCCCAATACCATGGCTATGGCATGGCTACCGCAATTATTCAGTACCAGGTTTTCTCCTTTTACCCGGCTGGTTTGTGCGTAAATACCAGCCAGATTCATGTGTGATATAATGGAATTGGTAATTTCAAGTGTGTAGTTATTTCCAACAGCTGAGTCGAGCTGAATACCCTTGTTGGCATTTTTTATTATGGCATAGTCGATTTTGTTATCAAAACTTCCCGGAAGGAAGTGTAATCCTCCAAAAACATAGGTTGCTCCATTTTCAAGGGTAGTATATGCACCCCATTGGCCGGGTTTGTCCTGGTAGAATTCTTCCAAGCGGTCGCCTTTAAAGAGCACAGGCTCATCAAGCGTGCCGTTTACAATAAGAGAGCCTAAGACGAATAGACTCGCATTCTCGTGAAAATATACTTTTGTTCCCGCTTCAATGGTTAGTGTTTCGAGGGTATCGACCACACATGAAGTGTATACCAGATATGGCCTTGTCGCATCCCAGGTTTGGGTATTGAGGCTTTGGCCCATTAGAAGATTTACGTTTTGTCCGAATGCAATGGTTTTTACATCCTGAATATTCCCATTGGTGTAAAACAGAATGGAATCTTTTTCAATGATGTCATCTGTTGAAGGATCGATATTAACCTCTACAAAAACGTATATACTATCGTTGGCTTCTATCTGAACATCTTTAACCTGGTTGGCTGAAATACCATCTACGTTTATTCCATATTGAGAGCTGTTGCCTTTTGCCAGTTCTACAGACGAAATTCTAATGGGTTGACTATGTCTATTGTAAACTTTAAAGCGCTGTGTTGCTGATCCGATTCCGGTAAATACAGTATCGAACATAACTGTATCGGTTGAAAATTCAAGTTTGGCTGATGATGAGGTTAATAAATCATCTTCCTGGCAGCTTATGAATCCAATAAACAGGGAGGTTAAAAGTATTAGGTATCGCATTTTTATTTGGGAACGGATTGGTTTGACAAAATATTACTTAAAACAAAAATAAACCGACAGTAGTGCCGATTTATTTTTGTTGGATAATTTATTTTTAAAATAACTCAACTTCAATTTGTTGTATGAAGGCAGTGTATGTGTGAACTTTATCTACTGTTGCGTCTGAAAGTAGCATTAGGACCTGTTTGTTTTCGCCTTCTTTTGTTGTGATGCTTATTTCTTTACGTTCACCAACGATTTTTTCCAGTCCTGGCTTCACAAAGCGCTTTACAAAGTCGTCGGATTCAATGATATCATTACTAAAAAGTAATTTAATATTTTGGCCTACCACATCTTTTCTGTCGTATCCCCAAAGGCTTTCTGCCGCTTTATTGAAAAATTCTATTGTGCCGCTCTGGTCTGTAGTAAGAATGGCATCAAGGGCGCCTTCGAGTGTTTTCTCATGACGTACTTTACTTTTTTCAACTTCTTTAAAATGTTGCTTTAGTTCGCGTTTTGCTTTGTCGAGCCGTTTTTGAAGCTCCATTTCGGAGTTCTTAAGCTTTTCTTCCTGATCTTTTAGTATGCGGTTTTGTTCGCTTATTTTAATTTCAAGCTCTTTTTGGTCTGTAATATCAATGGCCAGCACCAAAATTTTATCGACCTCTCCATACATGTTATTGACAGAGATAAGGGTCATTTGGTACCATTTTATTTTTTTGTCTTTTACTGTTACACTAAGCTGTCCCTGGTAGGGTACTCCGTTAACAACATTGTTCCACAGTTCCTCGAAGTTTGTTTGGTTTTCTTCTGTAAAGAAATCGAATATACTCGTTTCTTTAACTTCATCCATTGTGTAACCTACCGATTCAAGGAACTTATCGTTACATGCTATAAATTTACCTGAAGGGGCATATTCAGCTTTAATATTGGCAAGATTAAGTGCCCTGATCTGGCCTTCATAATCAAGTGATTGTTTTTTGTGCTCAGTTGTGTCTATGGCCAGGAAGAGTATTTTTTCTACTCCGCCATTTTCGTTTCTTACACAGGTGTATGTTGCCATTGTCCAGAGGTCTTTACCTTTTTTGGTAACATGTTTCATGTATCCTTCGAAGTGGTGCCCACCTCTCGATAAATCGTTCCATATATCATTAAACCATTCTTTATCTTTCTCATTTATAAACATTGAGATATGGTGTCCTTCAACCTCGGAACTATTTTCGTATTCCAGTTTGCGCAGAAATTTTGTATTGGCATAGTTAAGTATGCCATTGACATCGTATTCGGCGCGTATAAGTGTATGGTTTACAGAGTTGGTAAAGCTTACAAATTCTTTTGACTGCTTGGCAGCTTCTTCCTGTGTAGCCTGGAGCTCTTCCATATTCTGCCGCATCTCTTCTTCTTGTTGTGAGAGTCTTTCGGCCTGTTCCTGACTTTCTTTAAGAAACTTGGCTGTTTTAAGATTGATTTTTACATTACTTATAGTGGAGCCAATGTTTTCTGCTATTTTTTCTACAAAATCTATTTTGTATTGATCAAACATTTCAAAACCAGCCAGCTCTACAACTCCGTGAACTTCTTCATTGAATTTTAACGGAACGACTAATAATGCATTGGGGTTCGTTTGCCCAAGGCCTGATGTAACTTCCACATAATCTTGTGGTACATCGTCTATGTAAAGTGTTTTTTGCTCAAATGCAGCCCGTCCGATTAAGCCTTCACCCCATTCAACTCTTTTTTCATTATATTTTTGACGGTCGTATGCAAAGTGTGCAGTAAGTTTGAAATGTTTATCATTTTCCTCACTGTCTTCGAGTAAGAAAAAACCTCCCTGAACAGCATCGATATATTTACAAAGTTCGCTAATGATTTCAAATGACAAGGTGTCAATATTATCGTTGTTTTGTCTTAGGATATCTCCAAACTTGGCAAGACCCTCTGAAACCCAGTGTCGTTGGTTGTCTTCTTTTTTCCGAATGGCTTCCTCTTCTTTTTGTTTTTTGAGGTTGTCCCGAAGTGCCAGTAGCTGTTGAACCAATTTGTTATCTGTTTTTTGGTCTGCCTCAAAATCTACGTTACCATTTGTCAGGTTTTTGGCAATTTCATTAACCGCTTCATGCTGGTTGTCGCGTTTTTCGACTATGTTAGCATAGCTGTTTATTTTGTTCTCGAAATAAGATCCTGACAGCCAGGCGAAAAGTGGAATTAATATTATAATGCTGTCTATTAGGTAATAGATTGAGTTATCATGGAGCTCAATGAAATTATTCCATGTAAAGCTCATGTTTTGGGCATAGAGTAACCCTTTAATTATAAAAAAGTGAAGTAAAAGTGCTGCAATAATACTAATTGCCAGAAATATACCGGTAAGTTTTTTCTTTTTCCCCATGAGATTAATTTTTCGCGAACATGGTTGTTTATCAAATATCAAATATATTATTTTTTGACTTATTTATGGCAAGACAATGAAAAAGATTTGATGACCATAAAATTAATTGAAAGCTAATAAAATGCGGACGGGTAGGAATAAAAAGCTTGTTTAAGGTTTTGAAATATGTTCAATACGTGGTTATCTTTTGTGTTTTGCCACAAATCCGGCCATTTGATTAAGGTGTAACACATGCTTTGCTGCACCACGGTCAATGGCTTCTTTGGGCATTCCAAATACTACACAGGATTTTTCATCTTGCGCAACTGTAATGGCTCCGACTTCTCGCATTTCTAAAAGGCCCTGAGCCCCGTCATCTCCCATGCCGGTCATAAGTATTCCAATGGCATTTTTACCCACATATTGCGCTGTTGATCTGAACATAACATCCACGCTGGGCCGGTGGCGGTTTACCAGTGGGCCCTCGTTTATGGTTACAAAATAGCGTGCTCCGGATCTTTTTATCAGTAGGTGATGGTTACCCGGTGCAATTAGGGCGCGACCACGAATGATAGTATCATTTTCAGCAGCTTCTTTTACAGAAATTTGACATAATTCGTCAAGCCGCTCTGCAAATGAGCGTGTGAAGTGTTCGGGCATGTGTTGTACTATAACTATTCCGGGGCTATCGGGAGGAAGTTCCATTAAAAATTCCCTAAGGGCTTCAGTACCTCCTGTAGAAGCACCAACAGCTACAACGATATCGGTGGTTTCAATCATACTCCGGCTTCTTCGTTGCTGAATTACAGCGTCTGCCGAAAGTTTTGGGGCCACATCCTGCATATTTTGAGGTATGGGACGGGGTTTCTGAATTTTTTTGCGATTAACTCTTGCCCTGGAAGCAGCTTTTACAGCATCGCAAATTTTAATACTTGATTCTTCAAAGAACTTTTTTGTACTCATGTTGGGCTTGGTTATGATGTCTACTGCACCATATTCCAGGGCCTTAATTGCGGTTTCAGTACCTTTTGCGGTGAGCGATGAAATGATGACAACAGGAAGGGGATGCTGGGTCATGAGTTTACGTAAAAATGTTAACCCATCCATACGGGGCATCTCAACATCGAGGGTTATGACGTCCGGCACTTCTTTTTGTATTTTCTTTGCAGCATAATAGGGGTCTGAAGCTACTGCCATAACCTCAATATGCCTGTCAGCATTAAGTATTTCTGACAGGGTTTGCCTTACAACGGCCGAATCATCTACTACAAGTACTTTGATAGGATTTGTCATGCTACAAATTTTCTCGCTTAAAAATATAGATTATTTTATATTGTATGAATTGTAAATGGCAGGTTATTTTCCATTTACTTCCTGCTTATTTATATACTTCATTTTAACTGCACCTGTAATCGTATTGAATTGTATTTTTCTTCCTTGTTTACCTCCTGTGCTTTCTGCTTTAATTGGAATTCTTAAATCTTTAAGCATTTGATGTCCAACTTCAATGTTTCTTTTACCAATATCGAAATAGTGGTGCTGTGATTCTATAACTTCACCGCCGCCAAATACTTTTGCGATAAGGTTATTTCGCTTGCTTCCATTTCTGGTAAGTGACTCTATGAGCTTTTCAATGGCAATATTTCCATATTTTGGTGATGCCAGTCCATTGCCATTCCAGTAGGGTAGCATGTAATGGTTCATACCACCTGTTTGCTGAATGGGGTCGTACAGGCAAATTGCCACACAGGAGCCTAATAATGTGTTTATGAGATGAGGCTCACTGGGGGCAAATAATGCCGCCGGATATAGATAGTGTACAGGTAAGTTATCCATAAGTACTAAAACTCTTCGTCGGTATCCTGAAAAAATATTTCATTTCCATCATCTGAAAACCCTTCCAGATAACTTGTATCTTTTGGGCGCGGCAAATAAATAGTGAAAACTGCTCCTTTGTTTTGCTCGCTTTCGACTGTTATTTTGCCCTCAAGCGAGTCTACGTATGATTTTGTAACCGATAGTCCCAGGCCATAGCCTTCATTAAGTGAGTGTATGGTGCTTTCACCTTTTACAAAACGGTCAAATAATTTTTCCTGGTCCTCTTTTTTTATACCCACTCCATAGTCCTTAACAGTAATAATAAGCTCATCTTCTTTTGAAACTGATGAAACAATTTCAATTTTTTGGGCAGCATTACTGTATTTGATACTATTATTGAGCAGGTTCGACATAATGAGTTTGAGCTTTTCTGAATCAGTGGGGAACTCTTTTGAGTTGTTTTCTTTTTTATTGGCCTGATAATGGAATTTAATTTTGAGCTCTTTTTGCTGTGCCTTGTATTTATAGCTCTCAATAATACTTTCTATTAATGACTGAATGTTCACATTTGTGAGCTCTGGCTGGGCCAATCCGGCTTCAATTTTTGCAGCAGCAAAAATGTTCTTTAATTGAAAATCCAGGTTAAACGCCTCGGCATGAATTAATTGTGCTAATGGCTTAATCTTTTCGTATTCGGTTATATTTAGGGCCATTATGCTTTGGCTTAACCCAAGTATTGAGGCAAAGGGATTTACTATTTCGTTGGTTACATTCGACAGAAAGTGGCTTTTAAGCGACTCCGATTCTTTAAGTTTCTCGTTCACTTTACGCAGCTCTTTTGATTTTTCCTGAAGTTCTGTCAGCGCTTTTTTATTTTGATCAAAGCGTATTTTTAATTCTTTTATAAGGTCTTCGTCAGATATTTTTTTTTCCATGGTTGTAATGTTTATATTGAAATATATGTTATATCTCAGGGGTTATTTTGTTGTTGGTTAGTCTATTTAGTTTTTCAATGAGTTCTTTTTGGTCAAAGGGTTTTGCCATGGTCTCATGTGCTCCCAATGATTCTGCCATCTCCAGGTAGTGCACACTTCCATCTGAGCCACCGCCCGAGACAGCCAGTATTTTAACACCAGGATATTTTTGTATAATTTCAATTATGCTTTCCAAACCTTCTTTTTCTGGCATAATAATGTCTGTAATTACTACATGAATTGGTTCCTGCTTTAAAATATCTAATCCTTCTTCACCATTCGAAGCTTCATATAATTGCACTGGATATTCAATTAGGATGTCTTTGAGGAGTTCCCTGAAAAAAATATCATCATCTATAATCAATAAATTTATCAGCATAATTTTCTACTAAGATGTTTTTCTGAAAATGGTTGGTTTAATATTCTTGAGTGGTACATCCATATTTGTAATTGATTCTGAGTGTCCGAGTATGAAATATCCGTTTGGCTTCAAATGGTTGCAAAGTCTGTTAATTACAGCTTCCTGGGTATCTCTTTCAAAGTAAATCAGTGTATTTCGGCAAAAGATAACATCAAAATTATTTGGAGCCTTATAAGATGAATCCATTAAATTAAGTCTAAAAAAACTAACCTTTGAGCGGAGGTTTGGTTTAATCCGGATGAGCTTTTTTTGTGTATCCTTGCTTTTCAAAAGATACTTCTTCTTCATTGATTCCGGTATTGTCATACTTTTTTCCAGTTTGTAAATTCCATTTATTGCTTTTTGCAACATATCTGTGGAGATATCGGATCCGGTAATATTGTAATTGATATGGCGGTTTTGTGCAATATATTCTTCAATAACCATTGCAATGGTATAAGCTTCTTCTCCACTTGAACTGCCTGCACTCCATATTTTGAATTCGTTTAGGCCTTTTTGAGTTATTTCTGGAAGAATTGTTTCATGCATAAATTCAAAATGGGTGGGTTCCCTGAAGAAATCTGTTTTATTTGTGGAAACTACATCCATCATGTGTACAATTTCTTTTTCTCCCTGTTTGCTAAATACAAAATCGATGTAGGCTGGGAAATTATTGATGTTTAAATGCCGGAGTCTTTTTTGTAATCGACTTTGTAGCATAACCTTTTTGGCCGGAGGCATTTTTATACCATAGTTACTGAATATATACTGACTAAGCCTTTCAAATTCTTTGGCTTTCAGCTCAATGTTATTAAATGAAGTGTTGGTTTCAGTCATTTTTTATAAAATATAGTAAATACAAGATATTTGTAATCTAACATTTGTGACTTCACGGCTGTTTTGAATTTTTCCTTTATTCGCATATTGAATATCTCCATAGGCTGCAGTGGTTATTTCTGTTTCTGCCCATAATTCAAGCTCTTTCTTTCGCCACTTGAGATAGGGAGAAATGCGATAAAGATACGCGATGTCGTTGCCTCTGGCGTATACGGGTTCATCCGGGCTAAGGTTGTCAGAAAAGCCCAGGTTTTTACTGTAGCCCAACAGTAAACCTGCAGTGAATTCATTACCATATTCTAAGTTTAACCAGCTAAAAATATGATTTGATGGGGTGTAGGTTTCATGTCCGGTTTCTGTATCATTTTCTTTTACACCGTAGCCTCCCAGCATAACATGGTCAGAGAGATTTTGACCCCACAAAATTTTCGTTTTAAGGCTAAGTTTGTTTAAGGTTGTTTTTGCAAATAATCCGGTGGCATAAGCCGGAATTTGTACTTCTGTTTTAAAAGTTCCTTCGGTTCCGGTAGTTTCGGTTCGTGGCTGGATTTGTTTATAATCAGCCATAATTCCGATTTTGAGTTTTTTACCCCCCAATTGGGCTTGCCAGTGGAGGTTTGGTATCATGCTGTTGCGCATAAGATCAATGCGCTTTTCTACTCCGCCATTACCATCGGGGCCAAGGTTATTGTAATCATTCTGATAAAGTACTGCAAATAGTATTGAGTATTTGCTCGAGGGTTTATAAGTATAGCGGATTTGGGGGCTTCTGTTGAACGGGTTAAAAGGTGTACCCACATTGATGCTTAACGTTAAAGGAAAAACTTTTGGTGTAAACATAGGGTGCCATGTCCTGCCCATAAGTATTGCATGTTTTTGCCAGTCTAATGATACGTAGGCATGTCTAAGTCTTAAAGAATTAGCGTTTGATCGTGCAGTAAAATCAGCCTCCAGTCTGGCCTTAATTGTGGCTGTTTTATTAAAAATCGATTTTCGGCCCATATTTAACCCTAACCGGCTCGAAATACTGGTCATGGTAATTTGATTTACTTCATTGAGGTCTTTACCATTATCGTCGTAGCGTAAATTTAAAGGATACAACAAAAAAAGCCCATCAACTGCTTCAGCCGATTGTCTGGAATCATAAAATGCGTCGGCTCTAACAAATCCATAAAGTTTGTTCTTCCATTCATCTTGTTTTTGGGCTTTCATTGTTATAGTTGAAAAGAATAAGCAAATTATTGTAAAAATGTAAGTATGCTTCATTACGCAATAAAAAGTAATCTTTACCTGAAGTAAGATGTAACCTGCTTAGCTTTCGTGTTTTATTGATGGATAATTACTAAGCAGGTTCATTAATCATATATTGATTATTTATTTTATTTATTCACCGGTTTCTTCATTTTGGGGCATATCGGCCTCATTTGTTTTTTCTTCAACAACGACAATTTCATCTCGTGTGAAAATTAAATCAAGATTAAGCAGCATGATAAAGCTTTCATCTTTTTTCCACATTCCCTTAATGAATTCAGCTTTGTATTTTGTTCCAATACTAGGAGAAGGTTCTATCTGGTTTTCTTCGAGTTCCAGTACTTCGCTTACTGCATCGACTAAAATGCCAAGCTTTACTTCTTCATTTTCAATTTCAAGATTTAGTACAATAATACAGGTGTCAACAGTGGGTTCTGTTGGTGTCATTCCAAATTTTATTCTCATATCAATTACTGGCAGTACCTGGCCACGCAAGTTGATTACGCCACTCATGTATTCTGGAGCATGAGGTACTTTTGTAATTGGTTTCAGTTCCAGTATATTTACAACATGGTTAACTGAGGCGGCAAAAACTTCTTTGCCCAGTCTGAAAGATAGGTATGTGTGTACCTGATCGCTTACATTTTTTTTGTTGGTTTGGGTTTGTGCATCCATAATTATCCTCCTATGTTTTCTTTATTTGTATATTCATTGATTAAACGATTTGGGTCGAGTACCAGCGCTACTGTTCCATCTCCAAGAATTGTGGCTCCTGATACTATATCCACGTCTTTGTACATTCTGCCAAGTGGTTTTAACACCGCCTGATACTCACCTATAATTTCGTCGACTGTAAGTCCCATAAATGTGTCCTGGAATTCCACATTAACGATTCTTTCGATTTCGGGAGGTGTTCCTTCTATGTTTAGGGCATCACGCAGGTAAATGAATGGGACTCGTTTGTCATCGGCAAGAAACAGGTTGTTTATAGATTCTTCTATTTCTTTATGTGTAAATTCATATATTTTTTGAACCGCTGCCAAAGGAATGACAAATTTTGTTTTGGCTATTCTTACCAGTAATCCATCAATAATGGAGAGTGTAAGTGGCAACTTAATTGTTACTGTGGTACCTTTGCCTTTTTTGCTTGTTAGTTCCACTTCGCCCCTGAGTTCTGAAATTTTCTGTTTTACCACATCCATTCCAACACCTCTTCCAGAGAGGTTTGTTACTTCTTTGGCGGTAGAAAAGCCGGAAGTGAAAACGAGGTCGAAAATCTCCTTTTCGGTTATTTGGGTGTCTTCTGTAATGATTTCTTTTTCAATGGCTTTTTGGCGAAGTTTTTCATGGTCGAGTCCTTTACCATCATCTATAATTTGAATGTATACGTATGTGCCTGAATAGAAAGCATTGAGTGTTATGCTTCCTTTTTGAGCTTTCCCTGCATCAATTCTTGCTTGTGCTGAATCTTCAATTCCATGGTCGAGGCTATTTCTGATAATGTGCATTACGGGGTCGATAAGCATCTCAATAATATTCTTGTCAAGCTCGGTTTCTGTACCTTTTGTAATAAAATCAACCTCTTTGCCAAGTTCATTCGAAAGCTCTCTTACAAGGCGTTGAAAACGTGTTACCATGTTGGCAATGGGAATAAGCCTTATACTGAAAACATCGTCGCGCAGGCGTCGTGAAATTTTTTCAATTTCCTCTGCAATGGGGTCAAGTCCGGGGTAGTTGTTTTCTTTATTGAAAAGTGATAGCTGTGCCTGAATTGTGACCAACTCACTTACCCAATTGATGAGGTTGTCGAGTTTGTCGGAGCTTACCCGTATGCTGGATATGCTATGTTCAACTTTTTTACGCGATTCGTCTTTGACCTGCTTTTCCTCTTTTTCCTGGTATATGTTTTCAAGGTCTATAATCAGGTCGTGTATTTCAGATGGTTTAATGTGCGGTTTTTGCTGGAGTGTATCTTTCAGAATATTTTTTATGGCCTTGTCTTGCAATAAATTGTAATCGGAGATTTTATGAGTTTCAATTTTGGCCTCATCATCTACAAAAATAAACACATCGATTACAGCATTGATACCAGCATTGGTACTAAGGAGTATATTCCAGCTTGTATACGTTTTTGCCGGATCGAGGCTATTAAAATCCGGTATTTTTGAAATGTTAGGAACAATTAAACTGGTTCCGAGCTGCGACAAATCTTCAAGCAGGAACAGTGGGTTTGTTCCGTTTTGCATAATGTCTTCGTTGGGTACGAACCGTACAAAATATGTTTTTGTTTTTCCTTCCGTGGGTTCGTCCTGTATGCTGGCATGCTCCGGGGTGGTTTTTTCATTCAGTGCCTTTTCAATGCGCTCTATGAATAGTTTGTTTTCCTGTTCTAATTGCTGCTCGTTCTCAGGTGTTTCGTCCAGTAGTTTTCTTAAGTGATCGACCGCCTGAAAAGTGAGATCCAGTATTTCCGGAGTTACCTTTAGTTCATGGTTTCTGATACGGTCGTAGATATTCTCAAGAATGTGTGTAAACTTATCTATTTTTTCGAAACCAAACATTGCACTTCCACCTTTCAGGGAGTGCATTACACGGAATATGGATTCAATTGTATCCATATCCTCTTTGTTTTTATCTAGTTGTAAAAGCGCTTCTTCCAGGTCGTTAATCTGTTCAGTAGCCTCTTCAACGAATTTTTGTTTGAATGCTTCCATTATCTTACAACTTTATTGATTGCAGCTAAGAGTTTATCGGGAACAAAGGGTTTCACAATCCAGCCTGTGGCCCCGGCTTCTTTGGCTTCTTTTTTCTTTTCTGTTTGCGATTCCGTGGTGAGGAAAAGAATAGGGATAAATTTATAAGTATCCATTTTTCTCACTTCTCTGATGAGTTCAATGCCATTTTTATTGGGCATATGCAGGTCAGTAATGATTAGGTCGTAAGCTGTACCATCAAGTTGCTTGAGTGCATCATCGCCGTCTACGGCTTTTTGGACATCATGTCCGGCATTGGCTAATGTAAAGCTTACCACTTCTCGTATACTTTCGGAATCATCTACGATGAGGATTTTCTTTCCCATTTTGGTTGATTTTATGTTGCTATATTAATTTCTTTATTAGTATCTAAAATTACGTTTTTTTGAGTATCATCCAAAGGGGCTTTTAACGTGATTTTTTGATTTTT
The DNA here is from genome assembly GCF_035268865.1 of Salinivirga sp. Lineage (GTDB taxonomy): Bacteria > Bacteroidota > Bacteroidia > Bacteroidales > Salinivirgaceae > Salinivirga. The sequence goes on from NZ_DATFKB010000205.1 coordinate 17,280, forward strand.
TTCGAGGTGAGAATCTTTTAGGGCGATTATCACCTGAATAAACGATAAATCAATTGGCATGTTTTTTTCAACCTCGAAAACTATTTCGGGGCGGTCGAATTTAATTCCCTTGAGATCAGTGTGTAATTTTTGTATGTGCTGTATGTCAGCAGGGTTGTCAATTTTTATGACCATTTGTTTTTTGGTCCGTTTTATGGTTAAGGTTTTGTTTTTCATTGTGATGTGTTTTTACTACAAGCCATTAAAAAAGTTCAAGGTTATCATCATCCTCTTTTTCGTCTTGCTGTTCATCTTCTGTTTTATGTTGGTGAATCTCTCTTTGCGATTCCATTGTGTAAGCTTTCTCCATGGCACTCATCAGGTCACTCTCGTGCTGATTTTCCCCGGAGAGTGGTTTGATTTTTTGATAGATGAGGTTAAGTTGGTTTATAATTTCTTCTACTTCATGTTCATAAAATTCATAGTACTTAATGTTTTCCAAAGTATTTTGTAACTCAGAGTCGAGCTCTTTATAAGCTTTACAGTTTTTTGTGATTTGGTTGTTTATTACTTTGAACGCCTCTGTAAAATTACTTGTTTTTTGTTTTTCAATTTTTTGTTTTTCAATGACTGATTTTTGTTCATTGATATTTTCAATGAGAGATATAAGTTGATTGTTTTGATGGGCATTAATTATTTTCCCAATATTACTTCTTGAATCATTGATATCGTTAAGCAAAGTGATAAGTTTACCCGTTATGGTTTTTATATCGTTTTGCGGTGATAGGTTTTTGTTTATTTCTTTAATAATGGCATTAATATCGTGCTCAATAGTTTCAAGGTTCTCATAGTGGTTAACATGATTACTAATTTGTTTTTGAAGCTCCTCATTTTCTTCAACCAGGTCCATTATGGCAGTAGTAGCCTCCTTCATTTTGTCTGGTAAATATTTGGCGTTTTCTTCCAGTTGAGTTGTTATTTCAATATTGTTGTCGTTGTTGAAAATACTGTAAGATAAATTGTTTACTTCTTCCAGCGTATTGGCAATTTCGATTAATTTTTTTGAGATGTTTTCAATTGCACTTTGGTACTCTTTATTGGTAAGCAACAGTTGTGCTGCCTGTATTTCAGTAATTCCGGGAATTTGGTTTACATATTCGAGCCCTTTTTTAATTATATTCTTCTCTTTTTCCAGGTTGTTGAGCTCTGTAATTATGTTTTTATGGGTGTCTTGAATATGTTCAATTTTTTGCCTGATAATATCATGGTATTGAAGGTTGGTAATTACCTGATTCAGGTTTTGAAAGCTATGCTGGTTTTTTTGTTCTAAAGTACGTTTAATATTAGCAGTTTTTTCAATACCTTTTTCAATGAA
>NZ_DATFKB010000206.1:0-3016 GCF_035268865.1 Salinivirga sp.
CAAGGGTGTGCGAAGGAGTTTATGGGTTTGTAGGTTGATATTCTACTTTTCGTTGTGCCGCCGATAATGTCTGTTATTGGAGGTAATTGCTGTCAAACGCGGCGATTTTCTGCGTTGGGTATGTGCCCGGGGCGTTGCCCCCGGGTTGATGCTGGTTGCCCCTTTGGGGCGTGGACCATTGGGTGATTGGGTGAGTGAGTTGTGAGTTGTGAGCGGGAGGTGATTGGTGAATTGGTGTTCTGGGTTTAGCGAGCGATGGTGCCCTCAGTTAGGGCGTGTGAAGGGAATGTTTCCCCGATGATAAGTTTTTTACAGGTAATTGCTGCCAAACGCGGCGATTTTCTGCGTTGGGTATGTGCCCGGGGCGTTGCCCCTGGGTTGATGCTGGTTGCCCCTTCGGGGCGTGGACGGTTGGTTGGGTGTGTGAGAGTTGTGAGGTGAGAGCGTGAGGTGATTGGTTGATTGGGAGAAACTGCTTTGTATTGCTATCCTGTTTTTGTATGATTATCCATATAATCTTGTTTTTGGATGATTAGCACTTTTTTGGGGTCATCGATTTGCATGTAGCCATAATCATAACAGAAGAAATAGAGGTTGTTGTTTTCTGTGCGCCAGGTGTGTGTAAGGTGCTTAAAATCCATGCCCATTTGTTTTAAAAATTCTTTGCGTACGGTGGCTTTACCCCATGGACAGGCTTTTTTGAGTGCCGACCGATTTTTGCGCAGTTGTTTGTTGATGGCTTTTATGTAATCTTCTTGTATGTTTGTTCTTTGGTTGTGATATGCACTTTTGCAATCGGGGCTACAAAATTTTTTATCACTCCTACCCTTCAATATATCATTACAATAAAGACACTTACGTTTATTTGATTTCATATGTTTATAATTTTGATTTAAGTGGTCATTACCTGTCCCGATGCCAATCGGGATGGAACCTCCTATTACCTGTTTTACAGCTTTTGGACTATAATACTCCAAGTAATCATGTTCGGGCCTTGCTCCGCCGAAGCTACGCGAAGGCGAAGTGTGTTTAAATGGTTAAACATGGAGGTTTCATCATTTTTGTTTACTTATGCGTTTATATTCGCTTATATTCGTTTAAAAATACGTATTATTTTTGATTTGACCATAGTTTTGTTCAAAAACATTAATCATTTTATGATTATTCACGCTTATATTACCTCGATAGCAGAATGGCAACTAGTTGCCGACACCCCCACGGTGCGGTTGTCATTTTGCTTTTCTATCGAATCTTAAAATGAATTTGCCTATGAAACCAATTGTGTATTTGAACAAGCGATCGCATCCGGGCAATAAAAAAACTTATATTGCTTTGATTTATAAAACGAATGAAACAGTTAATACGTTGATAAAACAGAATGACTGGATTCGTTTTAGCGAGCAAATTGGCCACTATGTGGTGAAATTTACTGAATCGAATTTGGCGCTGCTAAGGGATTTATTTGCTGGCTTTGCTGTGGTTAATACTCAGTATTTAGAGGCTGCTTCTGCTGTAACAGCTGACAACATAGAGATTCGTTCAGATGTGAGCTTTCGGAATCCGCTCTCTGTGGCTAAAAAATTGGGTTCTGTGCTAATCATCAACAAAAGAATCAGGAACAAAAGCTTTTTCCTTATTCGTTTTAAATATAATTCTGAAATAAAAAATTTATTAAAAAAAAGCGACTGGTTAAGGTTCAACGAGGAACTAAAGCTATTTTATTTTGATGCTACGCGGCGACAGCTGCATAGGTTTATCAAGGAGTTTTCTGGAAAACTAAAGATCAGCATTCACCAAAAAGTTCTTATACGCGATGTGGCTATTATTCAACTTTTAATGGAACAAGCTTACGCAAAGGGATCACGATTTAAAGGTTGTCCGACTGATTATTTAAAATATATGATTTCGCGCAGTTATTCGCAAAACACCATTGCCACGTATCATTATTATTTTTTACGATTCATAAATTCATATCCCTGGTTGAATTTAAAGACGATTGAAAAATTTGGTGCGAAGGAAATCAATAGATATCATGAGGATCTCAAATCAACCGAAGGTGGCAGTACCAATAAGATACATCACAGTATAAATGCTATAAAATTATATTACCGAGAAATTGTTCGTACAGAGCTTGAATTGAATAGTATTGTAAGGCCTAAAAAAGAGAAAATGTTGCCAAAAGTATGGAGTTTAGAGGAAGTTAGCAAGATTATCAGGCATATTGATAATTTGAAGCATAAAGCGATTATTACTATAATGTATTCGGCCGGGTTACGTGTTAGTGAGGTGGTAAAGTTAAAGCCTGAGGATATTCACAGAGATCGCATGCAATTGAGAATACGATGTGCCAAGGGTAAAAAAGACCGGTATACTATTTTGGGTGCTAAAACACTTGAATTGATAGAGGCGTATTACAAGGCTTACCGGCCAAAAGAGTTTTTATTTGAGGGACAGTTTGGTGGAGCATATTCTGCTTCAAGTGTGCGTATGGTTTTAAATAATGCAGTAAAAAAATCGCGTGTAAAGCCTTATAGCGGCACGCATACATTGCGTCACTCATTTGCCACACATTTATTGGAAGCGGGCACTGATTTGCGATATATACAGGGTTTGCTTGGGCACAACAACTCCAAGACGACTGAGATTTATACGCACATAAGCAATGCACATTTACGTACAATTAAAAGTCCGGTAGATGGATTGGATATTTCATAATAATGTTTAATTTTGGATAAAAATAAAGCTGCAGGGTAATGACATAATGTATATAAATGCAATTCACATGCGCTTATCCAGTAGTTACAGGCCATTTTTTAATAGTTTGATCCGGGTTTTTATTTCTCAATAAATCCGTTGCTCATTGGTGGGCCCTCCCGAATTTGGCTATTACAGATCAAGATCAGCTCTTCCAAAACACGCGCTAACGAAGGTCGGTCAGTACTAACTTCGTATTAAACTGTTCGTCGTTTTAAGCCTGCTAAATAAAACCTCAAAAGCTGACCTCCTACCCTTTTCC
>NZ_DATFKB010000207.1:0-17951 GCF_035268865.1 Salinivirga sp.
AATATAAATATTGTGAAAGAACTCAATAACATTGACGGATTGCCTCAGGAGTTGCACAGCCAGAATGAGCTTTTGTTACAATATTGTGATTTGCGTATTCGCCATAATGAGGTGGTGATAAAAACCATTGCCGAAGATACAGATGCCTACACAGCTAAAATAGAGCAACTGACCAGCGAAATGAACCAGGTAATTGAAGCACTAACCACACAAAACCAATAGTTATGCAGCGTGTTTTAATAACTGGTGCTACAGGTAATGTAGGCCTTGGCATGATAAAACACTTAACCCGCTTGCAGCTTCCAGTGCGTATTGTGGCAGGAGTGAGGGATGTGGAAAAAGCCCGGCAGGTTTTTAAAGATTTTCCGGAACTGGAGTTTGTGCGGTTTGATTTTGAACAGCCGGCTACCTTTAAAGAAGCGCTGAATAGTATTGACCGGGTGTTTTTGTTGCGCCCGCCACATATTGCAAAAATTAAAAAATATTTCACTCCTTTATTTGTTGAGATGCAAAATCAGCAGGTAAACCAGGTGCTGTTTCTTTCTGTACAGGGTGCTGAAAAAAGCAAAGTGATACCCCACCACAAAATTGAACAAAGCATAAAAGCGTTTGGATTCGATTACATTTTTTTGCGGCCCGGCTATTTTATGCAAAATTTAACCACCACGCTGCTTCACGACATTAAGCAAAAGCAACAAATTGTATTACCCGCCGGGCATGCCAAATTTAACTGGATTGATGTGGAAAACATTGGCGAAGTAGCAGCCATACTGTTGCATCAATTCGGAGATTATAAAAACAGCGTCTATGAAATTACCGGCTATGAAAATGAAGATTTCCATACTGTAAGCCGCATAATTTCGGATATCACCAATGTGCCGATAACATTTAAAAATGTGAACCCATTGCGTTTTTACCGTTTTAAGCGCCGCATGGGTATGCCAAAAGGCAAGGTGCTGGTAATGATGATGTTGCATTTCCTGCCCCGGTTTCAGTCCGCACCGCATATATCGGACTTTTATGAGCAGCTCACCAATAAAGCGCCAACAAGTTTAAAAACTTTTGTGGCTCGTGAGCGCGTACACTTCACGCCTTAAAATTTTGTCCGTATGGCAAATTACTTAACCTTTCGGAACTGCATGTAACACCCCGGTGGATTTTTGTTGTAAAAAACAAGAAGCTCTTATACTTTTTGTTGAATTTGAATAGAACCTAATCGTTTTATTTACCGACTACAAAAGCAGATATAGCCAATTACGGTATGTTAAAGGCGATATAGTGAAAGCTTCCCAAAAAAGTAGCGATTGAAAATGAGCATATTCGCAAAGAGTGTTTATGTGGGAATATATCATTGCAGTTAATTTTCCGGGTTAAAATCACAACTATCCGAAACTTTTTAATTTTTGGTTTTGCTTTTTTTGCCTGATCCGCCAGTTGGCGGAAGAAAGTCGAAAAATCAATCCGTTTTTTTCAGGGTTTAGGGCAAATCGGGTTGATTCTGAGAATTATTTTAAATGTGTCAAAGTAGAACTAATCTGTTAACTATTCAACGGCATACAATCACGAAACAAACAATTGAATTTACCGTAAATAATCGTAAATTGAGCCGTTAAACGGTATTTTTATGTAACATATGGAGAGTAAAATTATCAATGATAAAATTGAATTGATCAAAAGAGATGATCAGATTTATGTATATAAAGCTTTAAACGAATGCACACTCGATATGGAAACGGCCGAGGCAATGACAAAAGCCGGTGATGAGTGGAATGGAGATGCTTTATGTGCAAATTTAGTAGATATTCGTGATATGCTTTTTGTCGATTCAAAAGTCAGAAATTATGCCGCCGCTCAATATCGCCCTCATGTGGCAGGTTCTGCTATTTTAACCGGATCGGTGTTTAATGTGTATTTTGCAAACCTTTTTATGAAGTTTAGCCAGCCAAAAGTCCCAACAAAAGTGTTTAATGACGAAGACGCTGCCATAGCCTGGCTGAAAGAGCAGATGGCGAAGCGTCGCTGATTTACTGCCTGAGGTTGCTACATGTCTCCCGGTTTCAACCGGATATTATCTGTTCTAAGTTCTCTGTTTTCGCTGGTGCACGGTTGCATTGCGGAGTTTTTTTATGTACAGGTCCATCATGCCCGCTTTTTCACGAGGCAACATGGTAGCCTTCTCCAAAAGTAATACCGCTTATCTATCTAAAAAACAGCTGCCATCATTACAAATTTCAGTTAAATGCATCATGATGCAGCTAATTATAATGTTCTGCGTCATTATTTAAAGTAACCGCCGTTCCATCACGCGGACGATTCGTTAAATATCACACACTGAAAAATGTATTACTATGAAAACAAAGGTTTTATTGATCGCTCTTATGTTGGCCTGCAGCGTGGTTTCATTTGCGCAGCAGACGTGCAACTGTGAAACTGCCTTGAGTAAATTAATCAGCAAAATTGAGCATGAATACCCTGGTTTTGCCGATAAAACATCTGATTCCTTGCGTTATGATCATTTTAAAACTATGATAAGTGAAAAGGCGAAAAGCACGAACCAATCAGCATGTTTTGAGCTTTTGAGAGATTATTTGGGTTATTTTAATGACCGGCATATTTATATCAGCCAGGCTAATCGTTCGCAAAATGACCAGGAAAAGAAGAAATACCATTCCAAAACAGATATTAGTTTAAAAGCATTCAATGAACGCATTAATAATACCACCGATAAGCTTGAGGGGATATGGGAAAGTGCGGCCTACAAGGTGGGCATTATAAAAAATAGAGATCATTACGATGCATTTGTAATTGATGCCGATACTACTTATTGGAAACCTTTTGAAATAAAATTTAAGCTTTTAGAGCAGGGCAAGGTTAAGTATTTTATGCGCGACCACAGCCTCTTTGAAGAGACCTATAACCTTTACGATGATTGTGTTTTATATTTCAATAATCTTCAAAGTGCATTTGTGAAAATCCAACCTGAACCCAATTTAACAAAAGCACAAATTCAATTAAAAGTTGATGAAATAGAGGGTTTTTATATAAAAAAGCTTACCGAAAAATCTACCCTGTTAAGCATCTCAAGTTTTATGTACAATAATGTTGAACGAATTGAAAAATTAATTGCCAATCATACCAGTTTGTTAGAAAATACTGAGCATTTAATTATTGATGTAAGGAACAACGGCGGAGGAACCGATGATGGTTACCGTGAGATTTTACCTTATATCTGTACAAATCCTATACGGATGGTGGGTGCGCAGTTTTTGGCTACCCAAGGCTTAATTGACGGTTTGCAAAACTGGATGAATAAACTGCCTGATGAAGAGAAGTATGATGCTGACAGGGCACGCATAAAAAATAAAATTGCTTTGTACAGCAAGCACCTCGGAGAATTTGTTGGCTCAGGATCAAAGCCGGTTTATATTGATACCATTGCACCCGCAGTTCGTGGGCCATCTCAGGTTATTATTTTAGCTAATAGGGGAACAGCTAGTGCAGCGGAGAGTTTTATTTACAAAGCAAAACAAAGCAAAAAAGTTAAAGTAATGGGTATCCCAACCGCGGGAGTGCTGGATTATGGTTCGGCACGAAAATTTGACTTTGGATGCGATGGTTACAACCTCTCTTTACCTACATTCCGATCGCAGCGATTGCCAGAATATCCGATTGACAATATTGGAATACAGCCCGATCTCTATATGGATCAACATGTTAAAGATTGGATTCAGTATGCTCTGAATTATCTCGAAAACAGGAGCAACTAATATTGGTTATCCATATGCGGTTATGAAAATGTAGGCATGTGGTTTAATGCAGGGTATTTTAATTCCATTTTTTAGGCAAAAAGCAGGCTGCCAAATAATTTTTGTGAGCGCCGGTGGATCGCGATTAGCTTTGCTGAGAGCTCCCTGCGGTTGATCGCATCCCAGACTTTTTGATAAAAAAATCGGAGCTATAGGTTGCGCTGCAGTGTTTCTTAACCAGTCACCGTATGTTTTTCTGTTACAAAAGAATAGGAGGCCCCAATAATCTTTGTTATATTTGAATGATAGCAAGAATCATTTTATTAAACGTATAGTAAAAACAGAAATTACAGGAGTTAACAGTTGTAAAATAAGCATTCCATCGGGAAGCTTTGAAGGGTCGGTAGAAAAGTTTAACTTAGGAGTGTTGTTGTAAAGGTTGCTTGAAACGGAGTGGAACGCAAATTATAGAACGACCGTTACCTTTTTGAGAAAGGTTATCTTACCTTTGACTTTTTAATAAAATGGAGTGCATTTTGTACTCATTAAGCGTGAATTTCAAAATTTAAATCGAAATCACGTTCTTAAACGAAAAAGATAATGCAGGGACAAAACAGAGCGAATATTAAAGCAGGCCTGGAGGTGGGTGTTGTCACAAAGGAAGATCAGCGTTCGGGGGAAATTACAAACGGAATCGTAAAACAAATTTTAACCAATAGCGCCCATCATCCCCATGGCATAAAAGTCCGGTTAACTTCAGGGAAGGTTGGCAGGGTGAAAGCGATTTATAAGGCACAGGAATAAAAAGGTTAACCAATCATTAGCAACCATAAAGATGAAGTTTGAAAGATATAGCTTTTCAGAAAAGATAAAAGAAAATATCACAAAGCTGGGCTACAAACGCCCAACAGATATTCAGTATAAATCCATTCCTCCAATTCTGAGGGGAGAGGATGTGCTGGCAGTGGCCCAGACCGGAACCGGTAAAACCGTGGCATTTGCCCTGCCGGTGATACAGATGTTATCTGCCCGCCGCAAGAAACGCGAAAAGCATGCTGTACATTGTGTGGTGATGGTGCCTACCCATGAGCTTGCCGAACAGATAAGCGGCGTGTTTAAGAAACTGGCTGCAGGAACATCTGTGAAGATTCAGGGTATTTATGGCGGTATTGAACAGGATCCGCAAATCAAAAATCTGAATCAGGGTGTAGATGTGGTTGTGGCCACACCCGGCCGCCTATTTGACCTGGAGAGTCAGGGACATTTGTCACTCAGGGACATTGAAATACTTGTGCTCGATGAGGCCGACCACATGCTGGAGCTGGGCTTTAAGCACGATATGAATCAGCTCATTAAAAAGCTCCCAGCCAGAAGGCAGGTGCTGTTTTTTTCGGCTACCATTAACAAGCAGGTAAAAGATGCCGCATATTCGTTGGTTCATAAAGCTGTACGTATACAAATTTCACCCAACGACCCGGTTTCAGGCAACATAAACCATTCAGTGGCATTTATTGAGATGGACGATAAAAGGTTTTTCCTGGAACGAATCATCCGGGAGCATCCCGATAGCAAGATGCTGGTTTTCGTGCGCACAAAGGTCAGGGCAGAGCGGGTTATGAAAGCCCTCGAACGGGTCTCGCTGCGTAGTGAAACCATTCATGGCGATAAAGATCAAAATCAGCGCAATACGGTAATGAAACGCTTTGCATCAGGCCAAAATAAGGTGCTTATCGCGACGGATGTAAGCGCCCGTGGAATTGATATTCCCGATGTGGATATTGTAATTAATTATGATATACCTGAAGAGACCGAAAATTATGTGCATCGGGTGGGACGTACAGGCCGCGGACAAAAGAAAGGTGAGGCCATTGCTTTTTGCAGTACAGAAGAAAAAGAGCGGCTGGCAGCCATAGAAGGTTTCCTCAATAAAAAAATTGCAATGCTCGACATTAAGAAGAATGACTATAAGGAGACCATGAAAATGTCGGGCCATATGGAAACCGATTGGAAGTCTCTGATAGACGAAGCCGATGAACAGTCCAATAAGAAGGGACGAAAAAAGAAGAAATCGCGAAAATAGACGCAATTTGAACACCGACCGGATAGAAATTTATACAGATGGAAGCTGTCATACACAGAAAAGAATAGGTGCATGGGCTGCGCTTATCCTTATCGGGGGCAAAAAAGAGGTGCTGACCGGCGTAGCATACGATACTACACATAACCGGATGGAGCTGCGCTCGGTAATAAAATCCATTGAATATGCAGGCACCCAACAGCCTGGCGCAACCTTGCGTATTTTTACTGATAGTCAGTATGTGTGCGCACTGCCTGCCCGCTTGCCGCGTCTTAAGCAGAACTCATTTCTAACCAAAAAAAACAACGAAATACAAAACGCCGATTTGTTGAAACGTTTTGATCAACTTATCGAAAAGCACGATATTGAATGGATAAAAGTAAAAGCTCACCAAAGAGACAATTCGGAGCAGACTACCCACAATCGTTTTGTAGATAAACTTTCACGTAAGCTTGTTAGAGAAAATCTGGGTTAAAAAGATTAAAGAAAATAAATAGTTTGCTGGCACGCAGACGTCATGTTGAGGTGTTTCTTAACCGCTTTCCAGTTGCGTACCAAATAACCTGCAATCTCAGAAATGGACCAGCCATTTCTTTTCATATGTTTATTTTTAATTCTCAATGGTCATATGGAACCTCCTATTACCTGTTTTACAGTTTTTTAACTGTAATACTCCAAATAAACATGTTCGTGTGTGTTTAAATGGTTAAACATGGAGGTTTCATATGTTTATAATTTTGATTTCAGTTGCAATATGGAGCTCGCCATGATGGATCAAATTTCCGTCACACAAGGTTTTTAGTTTTATTATAATCACACGGGTGTACTTCGACGTGCTCAGCATTAATGTGTCAAAATTTTTGTCATGGCTCGGTTCATTTGGTGTTTTGGGTGGTACATAATCAACTTGTTGTAAAATTCATTCATAATTCAAGTTTTTCAAAATCAAACATAAGAATTAGTTTGAGTTAGAGTTTGGGTATTGAGAAATATTGCATAATAAAAAATGTAGTGCGATTATTGCTTCTCTTGCTCAAAACGCACACTCCAAACTGTTTTAGCCTCTTGTTTAAAACGCACACTCCAAACTGCATATAGAACGCGGATAAAACAGATTAATCCATCTTAATTATTGGTTTTATCACTAATCTATTCTTCTGCGAGGTTCTTGTTTTATTTCCAAAATCGATATCGTCGATAAACGGATTTTCACAGATAAGATCCAAAAACGGTATCAGCTTTAATCCGTTTATCCTGGATACTTTAATCGTCCCTAGAAAAGAGCTTAGAGCTTCTCGATTATTCTGTTTTCTTGACTTCGGGCAACATTTAACAGTTTAATCCGTGTTCTAATTGCTATGATTTGGTTTTTGACCTTATTGTTAATTCGTTGGGGTCTGAGTAATAAAAAAAGGAGTGTAAATTTTGTGCTTCTTGCTCAAAACTCACACTCCAAACTGTTTTGTGACCACGGGAGGAGTCGAACCCCCAACCTTCTGATCCGTAGTCAGACGCTCTATCCAGTTGAGCTACGTAGCCGATTGCGGATGCAAAGGTAGGTAAAATGCAGTTTCTTCCAAAGAAAAAATGTATTTTTTCATGAAATAGTTTCCTTCGCTTTGCTAATCAGGGATTTATTTTTGTCGTTTTTTAGCTTGTTTGATAGTCGATGCGTTCTACCAGCGATCGCCCAAGGGTTACTTCATCGGCATATTGGAGCTCGTCGCCGAAGGAGAGTCCCCGCGCCAGCGTGGTGATTTTATCTACCCGCCCGGCTATTTGTTTGTGCAGGTAGTAGTTGGTGGTGTCGCCCTCCATGGTGGTGGGCAGGGCGAAAATAATTTCATCCACGCTGCTGTTTTCAAGCCTTTGCATGAGCAGGTCAATGGTTAAATCACCGGGGCCCACTCCATCAATGGGTGAAATAATACCGCCCAGTACATGGTACACACCCCTGTACTGTTGTGTGTTTTCAATGGCAAGCAGGTCCCTGATATCTTCCACCACACATATTGTTTTGTGATCGCGTGCGTTGTCTGCACAAATGTCGCATACCTCGTTTTCGGTAATATTGTGGCATACCTTGCAATAGTGAATGTCGTTTACGAGTTTGGTGAGCGATTCGCCTAGCTTCAATGCATCTTTTTTCTCCTCGCGCAGCAAATGTAAGATCAGCCGCAAGGCGGTCTTGCGGCCAATTCCGGGCAAACGCGACATTTCATTAACGGCCTGTTCCAACAGGTTTGATGGTAGTTCGGGTTCTGTCATAATGTACTCCTGATGCTGCAAATTTACAAAACAAAAATGGTGCAGTAATTTAATCTGCATTCATTTTCAAATTTTTCACAAATCTATTTTAGGTTTGTTCGGCTGATGCCGGTCTGCTTTGCAGTTTGTCCATTTTTACCCTTACAATAATCCAGTTAATGATAAATAGTGCAAATACCATAATCCAGAGTTCCAGAAACTGTGGCATGGCTGTGCGAATATCTCCACCCATGACACTGATTTTGAGTAAGCCTGTAATACCAGCCGAGCTGGGGAACAGATGCGATAAGGCCTCGAATCCTAGTGGGAATGATTCTACCGGCCAGGAGAATCCACTCAGGAAAATAAGTGGCACTGAGGTGAAAAGTAGAAAGATCATGCTGTTTTCACGATTTTTAAAAAAGGTAGTGAACAGAAAACCCAGCATGATGGAGGCTAAAATGAGCGGTATGGAGAAAATAAAAAGATCAAAAGAGTTGCCCGCTTGCGGAAATTGAAACCAACGCATTATTACTACAAACAGGTAAAAGGATATTGGGATGTAGAGCAGGAGGTAGGCCATGGTTTTGCTGAAAATGATACGCAATGCACCTCTAAGGCTGGCTTTTTTGGGTAAAAGATAATGTGGAGCTCCAAGTTCGCGATCGGTACCGCCCCGCATGCCAATACCCAATAGCAATGTTTGTTGCAGTATGAGTACCAGTATGGCTGGCATGGCATAAGAACCATATCCTCCCTGTGGGTTGAACAGGCCATGTGAACGATATGCTACAGGGTTGGCTTTATTAATTGCTGCCTCTTTAGGTGTACCCTTTGCAAGCCGTTTTTTTACCTCTATTTTTTTACCGAGGGTTTGAGATGTACGTGCAGCTGCCTGATAAACCTGCTTGTAGAGCATCATATAGCTGGCATCGGCATACACTGCCAGGTGGGCAGCCTCCTTTTGGTACAGATTCGAGGTAAAATCTTCGGGGATGAGGATGATTCCGGCCACATCACCTTCGTAAAAGCTGAGTTCAGCCTCCTGCAAACTTCCGGTTTCCTGTGTAATATCAATTTCAGGCGTTGCATCGAGCATGCGTTTCAGTTCACGGGTGTGCTTGCTGTTGTCCTGGTTTACAAGTGCTACAGGCGTTTCCTGAAGTACTTCGGGTGCATAAGCGAAGCTGTAGATGAGCGGATAAATTAATGTAGCACCAAATAACAGCAGCATTACGCCTCCGTCGGTAAAAATTTTTCGAAGTTCACCACCGCATAATTGTAATATTTCTTTTAAGGCTGATTTTATATAGTTCATAATCTTATGCTGAGTATAATTCTACAATTTTCCCCAATAGGCGGGTTGTAAACACATTTTTTTAAGTTTGGGCAGTACTGCAAATGGGAGCAGTAAAAACAGATTCAGGTAGAGTAGCGGTTCAAACGATACGGCTACGGGTGCATCGCGAAGCGATTGGTCGAGGAAGATGTGTAAATAGTGGCTGAACGGGAAAAAATTACCGAAAAAAGCCACAAATTTATACATGGCAATGTAGGGGAATGTCAGTCCGCTAAAGGTAAATGCAAGTGCTGAATATATGCTTGCCACGCTCAGCCCCATACGTAAAGCCGGGAATATAGCAGCAATGAAAATGCCCATTGCCATATAGGCCAAAACAAAAAGAAAAGCATTTAATACAATGAGCCAAACTTCACCGTTGAGTGGTGTATGGAAAAACCGGAACATCACAATATTCATAAACAACATCAGTATAAACCAAATAAGTGCATAGGGCAGGAGCTTACCCGAAAGTGCCCTGATGATGCTTCCGTTTGCAGTTTTGAGCCACTCCCCGGCTGTTCCTTGCTTGTATTCGCTGCCAATGGCATAAACCGTACTCATTAGAATGAAAATGAGCAACATGATGGGCAGAAATGTAGTAGCCAGATAGTAAAAATAATTCAGGTACGGATTAAACAGCTTATGACCGTCAAGGGCAATGGGGTTTATGGCTACCATGGCTGTTTTTTGGGGCTGTCCCTTTTTTAAACGTGTCTGGAGGTTTATACCTTTCGAAAATGTGTTTACGGCTCGTGTTACATCACTATTGATGAGGCTGCCCACCACCATGTAAGCATTATTGTAATAGTTGATTACGCCAGGTTGCTGATTCCTGTATATTTTTTTTCTAAAGTCATCAGGAATTACAATTACCGCATAAAAGTCACCTTTTTTCAGGCCGGCTTTTGCTTCTTTAAGGTTCGTTACATAATCGGTAACATCTGCTGTTGCAGTAAGATCTATGGTTTCTATGAGGTCTTTTGAGTTTGACGTTTGATCTTTGTCCAGCACGGCAACCGGTAAATTTGTAGGTTTACCCTGGCTGAACAATGCAATGAAAAAGCCAAATGCCAGCAGCGGAAGTATCACAGTCATGAGCAGGTACAACCTTTTCGATGACATTCGTTTAACTTCGCGGTTAAGTACAGCAATCCAGCTTCTGTTGGGTGTTTGCATAATGCTTTAATTTTTATTCCCCGAAATTTTAATTTAGTTCACTCCAGTTTACCAGCGCCGACATACCCGGACGGAGTCCTTTAATATTTTTGGTGGTGCGGGCACGGATTTCGAACATTTTTTTGTCAAAATCGCCCTGGGCTTTGGTTGCTCTCCAGGTTGCATAGTCGCCACGTACATGGATGTAGTTGGTTTTTACCTCAATCGTGCTGTCGTTCAGGGCCGGAATGCGCACATTAAATGTTTTTCCTTTATTGAACTTGTGCAATAGGTCCTCACGGATGTTGAAGGTAAACCATGTGTCATTTAGGTCGACCAGTGTCATAACAGGAAAACCTGCTGTGACAAGTTCGCCCTGTTGTGCGCTGATTTGGGCAATTTCGGCTGTTTGTGGTGCAATAACGGCAGTCTCCTGTAAAAATGCCTGTACCTCGTTAATGGCACCTTCTGCTTTTTGTACCATAGCCCTGGCTGCCATTTTATCTTCGCTGCGTGTGCCCGATTTTGCCATATCATAATTGGCTTTTGCTGCATTTTCTGTAAGCTGTGCAGCCTTCATTTGTGTTTCAGCTTCGTCGCGTTTTTGAGCGGGCAATACACCATCTTCGTACAAATTGTTGACCCTTTCGTAGGTCTTTTTTGCCAATTTGGCTGCAGCTTTGGCTTTAAGCCATACATTACGTGCAGCATTAATTTGCTCCTGCCGTGCACCTTTATCGGCTTTTTGATTTTGTGCTGTAGCTGCACTTTTTGCCGCCTGTGCCTGCTCTAATTTTGCGTTTACTTCCGGACTGTAAATGCGAAGCAGTGTGTCGCCTTTTTTTACCTGGTCGCCTTCACTTACAAATTTTTCAGTCATGCGTCCGGTAAGTTTTGTCGCTACATTTATTTCTGTGGCTTCTACTTCTCCCTGGAGTATTACGGGTGCCGGTTTAAAGGCTACCCAGCCGATAATACTCATAATTACTACCAGTACTAAAATTGTTGCGCCTACTACTATGCTACTATTCTTCATTTTATTGTTTTTTTAGTTGTTATCTTGTTGTGCGTATTTAGTTATTTCTTCACTTCTGTATCCTAATTCTAATAATTTGGCAAGTGCCACATCGAAATCATACATGGCCTTTAGCTTTTCTGTTTCTACTTTGGCCAGATTTAATTGAGCATCGACTACATCTGTAGAGGTGGCAAATCCCTGGCTGAATGCTTTTTCGCGAATGCGCAGGTATTCTTTTGCAAATTTGATGGAGGTTTGTGCCGATTCGTAATTGTCGGCGGCCTGCTCCATTTGCTGGTAAATTTTGGTGACACCTGTGGCAAGGTCAAGTTTTGCCTTGTCCTGCCAAACCTGTACTTCCATGTGTTGTAATTTGGCAGCCTGGGTTTTACGTAGCTTTGCCAGGCCGTCGAAAACATTGAGTTTTAACCCGACACCCACCATCCATTCGGGCATGTATTCCGATAACTGATAGTTCGCAATATCGGCCTGTCCAAATGCAAAAACGTTGGGGTACCATGCTGCCTGCTCTTTTTTAATGCCCTGTTTGGCCATCCTGGCTTTGGCCTCGAGTTGTTTTATGGCCGGGTTCATTTGCTGGGCCTGGTTTACCATATCTTTAAGGTTGACTGTTTGGGCCGAAATAAAGAGGTCGGTTTTCGGTTCAATGGCTGCATTTGTGGCAAGTGAGTTTTTTAGTGCTGTTTGCATTAGCTCTACAGTATTTTTAGCCTTTTTTTGTTCCCGTTGAGCTTCAACCAGTGCCACTTCGGCATGGAGGCGTTCAGCATGTGCAATCATGCCGTTTTCTTCAAGCTTTTTAGCGTCGTGCAGGTGCTTTTCCATGCCTTCAACTACCTGGTTTCGCACTTCTTCGACGTTCAGTGCCAGTCGTAAACCAAAATAGCGCTCTACCACACTGGTAATTTCTTTAGCTACTACCTGTTGATTTTTGGCCTGTGTAGCTTCCATTTTAGCTTCTGCTGCTTTGTTGGCAGCTCTTATTTTTCCACCTGTATAAATTGGCCATGTAAGGCTGGCATCGACCACTGCAAATTGATTATCCTGTATGGTTTTTACCCACTCACCATCATTTATGGCACTAATAGCTCCTTCGCGGCCCATTTCCATTTGCGAAAGTCCGTTATTGAATGACTGGTAAGTAGTTGGGTCGAGTGTGCCTGTACTGGCCATGTAGTCGGTGAGATTGCCGAGTAGCTCATTTTGCCCTCCGATAAGTTCGTATGCCGGCAAAATAGCGTCTCTCACCGGGGTGAGGTCCAGCTCCAACGGTTCGCTCATTTGTGTAAATGTAGCACCCACATCGAGTTTGGGGTAATAGAGCCCTTTTTGTGCCTCCCGCTCTTTTTGAGCACGGGACAGCTGGTGCTGTGAGGCTTTAATGTGAAGGTTGTCTGTTTTTAAACGTTCAACCACTTGTTCAAGTGTCAACTTTAGTGTGTCCTTCTGTGTGCTGTCGCCCTGTGCAACGGAGAAATATGGTAACAGCAAGAAGCTTAGAATATAGATTTTTCGGGTCATGATGGTTTTATTTTTTTATTCCCTGATAAATGATTTCAATAATATTTTGGAACAGATCTGCCGGGTTTGCCGGAAAACCGGCTGTCAGTTCTGCGGGCAAATCTTTGTGATAATCCGTATCGCTCACTTTTTCAGCTGTGGCCAGGAATATAAACAGTGCCAGTGCCGATCTGGCATCATTGTCGAGTAGTCCTTGTTTTTTACCCTTTTCCATAATGCGCATGGCGTGTCTTATAATCACATCTTTTCTGATGTCATTCAGGTATTTTTTGGCCTCAGGATGGTTTTTGGCCAGGTCCTGGGTAAAGGTTCGTAAGTCTGATACCCATATGCCCAATAAAGACAAATTTTGCATGACCATGTCTCTGAACGATTGGTCTGTGTTGGTTTCAATTTCATTAATTTCGTTTTCAAACTGAACCCGCGATTGATCAATAATGTAATACAGCAGTGCGTCTTTACTTTCGAAATGGTTATAAATAGTTTTTTTGCTTATTCCCATTTCTGCAGACACCTCTGAAAGGGTTATTTTACTGTAGCCAAAGCGTAAAAACATCTCTTTGGCTTTATTGGCAATTTTTTGTTTCATGATAAACCAATTTACACTTTTTTGGTATTTTTGGTTTCTGCAAAACAAATGCCAAAATGCACGGGTAGTGAAATTAGATCAAAGTGATTAGGTTATTTTGTAGTGTGTTTCTTGATGAGCTGAATGAGCTTTTCGATGTCAATTGGTTTAGGTATGTAGTCGTCGCAACCGGCTTTTAGTGCCTTGTCCCGGTCTTCATTCAGCGCATATGCAGTTTGTGCAATAATGGGAATATTGACACTGGATTTTATGGTTTTGGTAACTTCCAGTCCACTCATGTCAGGTAGTCTGATATCCATCAAAATTATGTCGAAATGCGCTCCTTGTGCTATTTTTTTTATGGCATCCTGTCCTTTTTGGCAAATTGTCAGGTCTGCTCCTTTATCTTCCAGTATGGTGCGCATAAATTTTATGCTCCCTTGGTCGTCTTCCACAAGGAGTATTTTAGTATGTTTCATTGCCTGGGGTTTGGTCTCCTCTGGCTTGTCTGCGTTTTGCCTGGCTTTTTCTTTTTCGCAAATATTGATGGTGAAGTGAAATGAGGTGCCTGTTTCAGAAGTTTGTGCAATCCATATTCTGCCTCCGAGTAGTTCTGCCAGACTTTTGGAAATAGCAAGTCCAAGTCCTGTGCCTTCGTTTTTATCGTTTACTGCATTGGTGGCCATCACAAAACGATCGAAAATTTTATTTATTTCTGAAGGTTTAATGCCGCTGCCGGTGTCGTTGACGTAAAATTCCAGGATGTCGTTTTGTGGTTTTTCATAGCCTATAGAGATACTGCCCTGGTCTGTGAATTTTATGGCATTGCTTATTAAGTTGGTGAGAATTTGCTCCAGTCGGCTATGATCAGTGTAGATCGGAAATTTCCCGGCTACGGGTTTTATCAGCTTTAAATCTATATGGCTTTTATTTCTTTTTCTTAACATGGGAATGAAAGTGGCATGTAGTTCATCGAGCATTTGATTAATGTCGAAATGACTTTTTTGTATATTGAGTAGGTTGGCTTCTATTTTTGATATATCAACAATGTCGTTGATAATCTGCAGCAGGTGTTGCGATCGTGAATAAATGGTTTTACCAAATTCCATTTGAGTTTCTGTGCTTACTTCTGTTTCTGATAAGATCTCGGCAAAACCCATTATGGCATTCATTGGTGTTCTTATTTCGTGGCTCATGTTTGCCAGAAATGCCGATTTCAGACGGTCGCTTTCTTCTGCTTTTTCTTTGGCTTTTTGAAGTTTGGTGTTTTGTTTTTTGAGTTGTTGGTTTAGTTCATTCAGTATTTTATTGTTTTCCTGTAATTGCTTATCAGCAATCTGCAGGGCTTCGTTTTTCTCCTTCAGGTTCAGTTCTACATTTTTAATGTGGGTAATTTCTAAGATGGATATCAGTCCGGCTGGTTTACCGTTATAAATTGTCAGCTTACCTTCCAGATAGACCCATTTCCGTTTGCCATCTTTGGCAATGATCTGAAATTCATAGCCCGATGGCACATCCTCCCCCTGTTGTCTTTGTTTTCCTCTGTTCCTGATCATATCCTGGTATTCAGGGGCAACGAATTCCCAGTATTCAATCTCTTTTAATTGGTTTAAAGTGTATCCGCTGATGCGCTCTGCGGCAGGATTGGCATATACCCATTTTTCCCCTTGATAAATCATAATGGCTACAGAAGTAGTGTTGGCCAGATTTCTGAATTTGTTTTCACTCTCGCGAAGCTGGTCTTCCAGTAATTTATGATCTGTAATGTCTCTGAGGAGTACAACGGTTTTACCCGCTGCTTTAGCGAAATATATGCTCATTTCAATATGAACAGTGCTTTTGTCTTTGCGCAGCATTCTGCATTTTGTCAGCTCTGCGTCTTTCGCTTTTATTAATGCAGCTGTTCTTTCTCTGTCTTCCGGGTGTATGAGACCTAAAAACGAATTATTCATGAACTCATTACACTCCATTTGTATTATATCTCTCAAATTGGGCGTGCAATCAATAATTTTATCTTGTTGTAGGATAATCAGTGCCTCACTGGTTAATGTGTAGAGTAATACTTCTTTGCTGATTTGGTCGTTTATGGCTGTCTGTCCGGAGGCTAATGCTGTGAGATCTTCTATTGCCTCATCATAAAGCGCTTCTTCCTTCAATTTTCTACTTTGTTGAAGTTTGTCGATTATGCGCTGAATTTCGGAATTAGGCTTTGAGAGCATTTTAACTTAATTACAGGTATTTATCCTACATACTAAGTTATGAAAAGTTGTCTCGCTAATGTTTAATGAAATGTTAATTTTGGGCTCTTTGAAGTGAAAAACAGAATTTTGTGCCCGTTTCCGGGGTAGAGTTAATTTTTAATGTGCTTTTGTGTAGGTTGATAAAGTCTCGAACAATAATTAATCCAAGCCCGCTGCCTTTTTCGTTTTGTGTACCGGGTTTAGATGATAAAAGTTCACTATTAAGAATTTTCATTTTAGTTTCTTCATCAATACCTTCACCAGAGTCTAAAATGCAAATATCAATATTTCTGTTTCCTTTGTTTTCAATGAAAATCCTGATTTTTCCCTGTACGGGTGTAAATTTTACAGCATTAGATACCAGGTTGCGAATTATGGTCTGCAGCATTTGGTAGTCGCCCAAAACAATTGTATTAGGCGGAACGCTATGCTCTATTTTAATTTTCTTTTGCTCAGCTGAGAGTTCAAATTGTTTAATAATGTTCCTGCAAATAACATGTAAATCAATTCGTTCTTCATTAAAGCTGAGGTTATCTTGTTCTGCATTAGCCCATGTCAATAGATTATCGAGCAGGCTATAAGTGCTCTGCGCCTCACCTAATACTTGTTTAACCAATCGTTGTAATTTTTCTGAAGAATACCTTGAAAAACCTCTGTTGATTAGCTGCATGATGCCTATTATGCTGGTAAATGGGTTTTTCAGGTCGTGGGCCAATATGGATAGGAACTTCTTTTTTGATTGTAATGCATCTTCGAGTTCTATTTGATAAATTCTGTTTTGTAAAGCAATTTCAGCCTGCCCGATTATTTGTTTTACCATATCTTTTTCGGCAATTGTTTCCTCGTGCCGCTTAAAAATATGAATGGCGGCTATTACTTTTTGCTTCTTTTTTAGACCAATGCTGTAAATTTGCTTTATATCCAGTAATTTGCTTACGGCAAATAGTATTTTGTCTTCAAATACATTATTACTGAAGGCAGTTAGACCTCCTGAAATGGTGTGCAGCCCACCTTTTTGGTATAGTTCTCCTAGTTCGCTGGTCAGGCTAAAAGCCTTACCTACGGGATTTACGCCAAACATATCATAATAATGCTGCAGCCGTTTCTTTTCAAGCCCATAAATTCCACGTGTAATGGTCATTGTCTCATTCTCGGTAACCTCATTTACAATGATTATTGAGTTACAAACGCATTTATTTAATCCCTGCCCGATTATGTCGTAGATTTCTTTCGTGGATTTTATATTGAGTAGTTCCTGCAGGCTTGATTTTAATACCCCATAGCAAATATTTTTGTTCATTGGTTGGTTTTTGGTTTATTTCAAATTCCGGAAGGCGGACATAAGAATAGCTTTGCAAAAATATGACCAATATGAACATAATGTTTTACTATGGGGCTGTTTTAAATAGTAATTTGACCTGATTTAAATCATAATTGAATATGATGGGTTTGCTTAATTGAATTAATTACCTGATTGATAAATAAAAAGCCACGCTCATTGGCGTGGCTTTTAAAAGGCGGGGTAATTGTCTGCATTTATTCAATTACGATTCGCTCGCTATGTATTTCATTTCCTGTTACAATCTGTAACATGTACATACCTTCTGACTGACCGGCAACGTCCAGGTCAAAGCCCTGACCATTGTAGTCGAGTTGTGTAGCTTTAACGAGTTGTCCGTTCATGTTGTACATTCTAACTTCAGCAGTGTTGCTGGTTGTATTCATGTCGATGTGTACAAGCTCATCGGCTGGTTGTGGATAAATGGAGATGTTTGTTTCAGCCAGTTCTTCCATTGCAGTAACACCTTTTCCGCTAAACGATACGGTGTAATCTTCCACTTCGCCGTAGCTGAATGTTTCGCATGATGTGGGTGCTGCATTGTACTTCATGGTCACGCGCATACGGGTTGTACCAGATGCGTTGGCATCGATATTAATGCTTCCACTAATTTCGCCGGAACCGTTTCCGCTTCCAATTTGCTCACCAGAATCAGTAAAGTCACCGTCTTTGTTGTA
>NZ_DATFKB010000208.1:0-3204 GCF_035268865.1 Salinivirga sp.
GGCAAACTGGATGCTTCAACTGGTATTTCGTCTGAAAACCTTTTTGATCCGGCAAAAGAAACCGGCGAAGGGGATTTGCTTAGCATTGGATCAATAAGGATTTTCTTTCCATCTATCTCCAGTAAAAAAGTAGAGTGCCCAAACCAGGTTAATCGGGTTGTTTCAGCATTGAGGGTGGCTATTGAGGTGGAATCAATTTTTTGTACCGCAATATTCTCATTGGGGCTTCGGTTGGGAGATTTATTCATCATCTCTTTAAAAACCTTCCTGAAATTCATGTCCATTGGACTTGACTGTTGGTTTTGAAATTTACCATTTTTAAAATTTTGCAGTTGGCCGAAAGCAGCTTTTTGTTCCTTCGATAAGCTACTTCCAAACTGAGGGCTGAAAGTCATAAACAGCGCCAGGCCTATGATGCCTAAAACAATAATTCCCAGTAACGAAAGTCCAATCATTTTTAATATCCTCTTCATTTATTTTGGTTGCAGCACATTTAATTACACACTAACAAATACAAACTGGTATTTGTAGTGGAAAGTTTATAGTTCTGGTTTAACTTTAAAAAACGAAATTGAATACATTCTGATTGCAAAAGCCATTCTGCAGTCTTTGAACCGGAATACGCAAACCGAAATAGCCATTTTTACTAAGCCGGCAGCACATAAAACAATACAGCCAGCACATGCATTACACTTCCTGCAATAACAAACAGATGCCAAATAAGGTGGTGATAAGGCAATTTTTCCATTTTAAAAAACACTGTACCAAGGGTGTAGCATGCTCCACCTATTAAGAGAAAAACTACACCCATAGTTGGAATATTGCGGAATATTGGTTGCAGAAAAAACAACAGCATCCATCCCATGATAATGTAGGAAATGATGTAAAAGATATTAACTCCCTTTTCAAATTTATTGGGCAAAAATACTTTTACAATAATGCCGGCAAAGGCAAATCCCCATTGCAGCCCAAAAAGGGTCCAGCCCCAGTCTCCATGTAACCCGACCAGGGCAATAGGCGTGTAGGTTCCTGCAATTAAGAGGTAAATGGCAACCTGATCAAAATTATGGAAAAAATCTTTTGCTTTGCCAACTTTTAAACCATGATTTAAGGTAGAAGAAAGGTAAAGCAAAACCAATGTAGCTCCGTAAACACTGGCACTGACAATTCCGCGCACAGTACCATATTTAAGGGCAACAATAACCATAAAAACAAGTCCGGTAATAGCTAAAATGGTTCCAATGCCGTGCGAAATGGCATTGGCCTGTTCCTCTTTTTTACTAAAACGTCCGGCGATTGTTTTTTCAGGCATATCGTAGGATATAATTTTCAATAATTGAAACTTGCTTGTGGTTATTGTTGCCAGGGAACTTTGTGCATAAATTAATTATTTCTTCCGGGATTCGTGTTTCACCCAATCCACTTCCATCACCCACTCCCCTTCCATGGGCGAATCTGTGATTTTTGCATAATTTAAGATTGCAAACATGGGCTCCGGATATTCATCGCCCTGACCAACGTTGCGATGCACTTCTTTGCCATCGAGGCGGAAAACAAGATCGCTGCCCTCCCACTCTACAGAGTATTCGTGGTATTCGTTAAGCGTGGCAGGGATATCGGTACGTAAACTTCGCCAATCGCCTTTATCGCACTCACCAAGGCTTTTAATAGCTCCTGTGGTATATTTATCTTTTTGATGGTCTCCATGATGTTCAAAAATATCAATCTCGCCAGAGCCGGTTAGCGGCCAGCAAACATTTTCGTCCGCTTCCTGTACTGGAGGCTCATTGTTTCTTGCGCCAAGTATCCACCAGGCAGGAAACATACTTGCCTCACCATTGCCATGCAACTTTAAGCGTGCCGTCCATTTACCTTTTACAAATTCTTTCCGGTTTTTTGTAACGATACGTCCTGCTACATATTGGGTCTCAGGATGCTGATTCCCATGCTTGTCCATATTGTCACAGTCGATTTTTTCTCCGATATTGACCACTTTTATCTTAAGCGTACCATCACTTACCTCGCGTGTTCCATACTCACCATCTGGCACATAACACTGCTCTTCATTATTAACCCAAATGCGCTGGTCCTGCCAGTTGTCGGGGTTAAATGTATCAAAGTCGTCGAAGAAATCTACTTCCCAAACATCATTTGATGCATTTTCTTTTTCAGATTTTTTGTTGCCTCCATTACAGCTCATTACAAATGGCATAAACGCCATTAACGCAATAATTAAAATACGATTCATCATTTTTCAATTTAGATTATTATTCAATTTACAAGATGAAATAAGCCCTGACCATAGATTTGTTGATATAAAATTAATAAACCTGCCGCAATAATCAAGGCATAAAAGTCAAAATAAAACCCAAAATAAGACGATGTAATCAATCATTTTAATGAGAAACAGCCTTTAAGCCCACAATTGATATAATTAATGTAGAGAGAAAAAAAAGCCTCAAGAACGTAGTGGGTTCTTTAAAAATAAATATACCCACCATGGCTGTTCCAACGGCTCCTATACCCGTCCACACAGCATAGGCCGTTCCAATGGGCAGTGTTTGGGTTGCTTTTATCAGAAGCGTCATACTTATGAGTAGCGTTACAGCAAAGCCAGTATACCATAAGTACATTTCAGTACCTGTTGTTTCTTTTGCCTTTCCAAGGCAGAACGCAAAAGCTACTTCAAAAAAACCTGCAATGGTTAAAATAATCCAGTTCATTATGGCTCCTTTTGGTTTAAACTAGTATATATTAAAATATCGAAATTACGAAAACGAAACTTTTAACAAAGATAAAATACAAAGGACTAAAAATATAAAAATCTACAAACCATTTAGTTAACTCAATAAAAAATCATATTATGCAAAACAGCTATGTTAAAAGTATTACTTTTTAAAAATGAAATGTTATCTATATCTGCAAAAATATTTCACACTAAAAGCATTTCGGTCCAATTACATACAACAGCTTAAATGATTATATGGTTATTTACCATTTTCGCAAACAAATTGATTTTGACTCCGTCGAGCTTCGCTTCGCTACGGTTCAATACACCCTTTAAGTTTACTGGTAAATTACCGCGCATTCATTACAACTTATTTAATCAGACACAAAAATAGCCAAAGCAGATGAAGGCGAACTTATTAAAAAAATAAATAGTCAACGCTTTTACTTTTTACCGTTACTGGTAACACTTGTCTT
>NZ_DATFKB010000209.1:0-3623 GCF_035268865.1 Salinivirga sp.
TGGGCACTCTACTTTTTTACTGGAGATAGATGGAAAGAAAATCCTTATTGATCCAATGCTAAGCAAATCCCCTTCGCCGGTTTCTTTTGCCGGATCAAAAAGGTTTTCAGACGAAATACCAGTTGAAGCATCCAGTTTGCCCTTTATTGACGCAGTAATTTTATCGCACGATCATTACGATCATCTGGATTATAAAACCATTAAGCAACTGAAAAATAAAGTCGGGCAGTTTTATGCCCCGCTCGGCGTGGGCAACCACCTGAAATCTTGGGGTGTAGATGTGTCAATTATTCATGAGCTGAATTGGGGTGATAGCATTCAGCATGATCATATCAAACTGGTATGCGGCCCGGCGCGTCATTTTTCCGGCAGAGGATTGTTCGATAGGGCTACGACGCTTTGGTGCTCGTGGATTATTCAGGGAAAAAAGCATAACATTTTTTTTAGTGGTGATAGTGGGTACGGGCCACATTTTAAAGAGATTGGCGATCAATACGGTCCGTTTGATATCTCACTTTTAGAGTGTGGGCAGTATAACGAGAACTGGAAACACTTACACATGATGCCCGAAGGAACAGCACAGGCCGCTGTAGACCTTAAAAGTAAACTTATGATGCCCATTCATTGGGGAGCGTTCTCGCTTGCCTTTCATGACTGGACAGACCCTGCAGAACGCGCAGTGGCTAAAGCCAAAGAACTTAATATGCCCATAACCACTCCCGAAATTGGAGAGCCTGTTGTTTTGGGTGAAAAATATTTTCCAAACGAAAAATGGTGGACAAAATATATCATTCAATAAAACAAATTCTATGCGCACTTTTACAAAAGCCATCGTACGAAAACCCGCTGAAACGTTTGCCAATGGCATATCAACTGCAAATCTTGGTAAACCAAATTACCAATTGGCGCTGAAGCAACACGAAGCCTATTGTGAAGCGCTCATTAAATGTGGTTTGGAATTAACCGTTTTAGATGCCAGTCCGGACTTCCCGGACTCCTGTTTTGTGGAAGATACGGCTGTGGTAACACCCGAATTTGGTGTTATTGCGCGACCAGGCGACGCACAGCAATTAGGTGAGGAGCAGGAGATTAAATCAGTGCTGGCACCCATGTTGAAATTACATTACATTGAAGCACCCGGAACACTCGAAGGGGGCGATATTATGCAGGCAGACAATACATTTTACATAGGTCTGTCGGGCAGAACTAACCTTGCCGGCTCAAAACAACTACATAAAATACTGGCGCAATACAACTACAATACTTACTCCGTGCCGGTATGCAACCTACTGCACTTTAAAACAGGGGTGAACTATCTTGGCGAAAACAACCTGATCATGCACCGCGATTTTTGCTCTAAAGACGATTTTAAGGGCTACAACCAACTTATTGTAGACCCCGCAGAGGAATATGCAGCCAATTCACTGCGAATAAACAACTATGTGCTTGTGCCAAAAGGATTCCCTAAAACAAAAACCAGCATTGAACAATTGGGCTACGCTGTAATTGAGCTTGACCTCTCAGAATTTCAAAAAATGGATGGCGGATTAAGTTGCTTGTCGCTCAGGTTTTAAAGTGCTATATGTGATTTATGCAATCTTAGCTTTTTAATAGCTATATTCGCTCAACTACAAATCTTAATTTTATAAATTATATCAAAACATTTAATTATGATAACGAAAAAAAAACTATTTGATTGGCTATTTATTATTCTTTCTGGTGCGCTTATGGTAGGCCTTGATCATTATGGCCTGTTGGAAAAGTATGCAAGGTTCGCATTAATTCCTTTGGTTGGTGCATATTTTTTAGGTCAATTTGTTACGAAAAAATTTGAGGTTAAAGAGAAAGATTCAAATCTATAAAAGTGTCTTTTAATATTGAGACTAGGGCCAGTGACGATTTTTGCAATTGAATTACTAATATACATTGCCATTTTTTTCTAAAAAGTGCTTATCTTAACACTATGAAGCAATTAACGTTACTTTTGGTCAATACTATTTCGCTGATCTTTGCACTTGTCATGAACGGAAAGCAGGGCAGTACCCTGTTCAACGGTAAAACCGTGGGCGACATTAGTGCCAAATACGATACACTTATAACTCCGGCTGGTTATGCATTTGCCATCTGGGGCATCATTTATTTGCTGTTGATTCTTTTTGTGGGATACCAATGGTATGCCTGGTTCAGGAACAAACAAGACCGTGAGTTAATGCAAACCGGTTTGTGGTTTGCCCTGGGTAATTTAGCCAACGGCTTTTGGATTGTCGCCTGGCTGAATGATCACATTGCTTTTTCTGTTTTATTAATTTTTACACTTTTACTGTCACTAATTATGCTTTCCATCAGGTTGCGGCTCGAAATATGGGATGCTCCGCTACGTATCATTACGTTTGTTTGGTGGCCCATTGTATTTTATCTGGGTTGGCTTGTAATTGCCTCGGTGGCAAATATGGCTGTATGGTTGGTGAGTACAGGCTGGGAGGGGGGCTTTTTATCTCCCGCAACATGGGCCATTGTGCTGATAGCACTAGCTACAATTATTTACCTTGCACTTATATTTAGTCGAAATATGCGTGAGGCCGCCCTTGTAGGTGTGTGGGCGCTTATAGCAATTGCCGTGCGGCAGTGGGCGATACACGAAAATATTGTTATTGCAGCCTTTTTGGCCGCTGCGGTATTGTTTACAGCTGTATCGTGGCATGGCTATCAAAACCGCCACACTGCCCCTTTAAAGAAGTGGCAACGTAATGAAATCTAGGATTTTGTATCGTTTTTTTGTCAAATCGTTTTAATTTACTTATTGTTGCTTAAACAGTTACAATAAAAAAGTGTCGTAGCGGTATGTACATTAATACAAGGCGTAAAAACTTCTGGCTAATTTTGGGTTTCGTTATATTTTGGAACTCCGGTTTTATAGGTGCCGAGTTTGGTTTGCCTTATGCAGGTCCGTTTACGCTGCTTTTTTGGCGCTACCTGGCCCTCAGTTTGCTGCTGGCCTTCTATCTGTTTCTAAAAAGAGATTTGCGTTGGATCGGCTGGCGATATGCACGGTCTTTTATGCTTGTAGGTGTCCTTGCTCATGGCGTGTGGCTCACCTCAGTGCTGATATCGATTGATTATGGTGTGCCTGCAGGCATTGTGGCCCTTGTGGTGGCTCTACAACCGCTGGCAACAGGAGCACTGTCGGGCAGTGTAGTAGGAGAACCTACGCCGCTCACGCGCTGGATCGGACTCATTGTGGGGTTTGTAGGCGTGGCCATTCCCGTGGTGACGCGCGTCGATTTTAGCAATGCTGAGGATATTATAGCGTGGTTCATCCCATTGCTTGCTGTTGTGGCCATTACCATTGCAAGTCTCATCGAGCGCAAAATCGATGTAAAAAAAGATTATCCACGCATACCCATAGACCTGTCTCTTTTTTACCAAAGTATTGCCACGGCAATAGCTGTAGCAATACCCGCACTTTTTTGGGAAGAGCTGGACACACAATGGAACGGCGTATTCATCTCGGCCATGATATGGCTAATACTGGGTGTTTCCCTTGGAGCTTACGCTATAATGTGGTTGCTTGTTGAACGCCTCGATGCCACAAGAGTAGCATCCCTCTTTTACCTCGGACCGCC
>NZ_DATFKB010000210.1:0-12392 GCF_035268865.1 Salinivirga sp.
CTAAAACCGATGTATGATTTTGCTGTATCCTGATATTCGTAGGCACGTGTTCCGTTTTGCAAATAATATCCAATATCTTTCCATGAACCACCCCGGACAACTTTACGCTTCAATACTGGGGGATCACCGTCTAAAGCTCGGTACTCGTATTCCGGATCCATATCATGAGTGAAAGTATAGGCAGATTCATCAAAAGCATTGCGCGTCCATTCCGCAACGTTACCTGCCATATCATATAATCCAAAATCGTTGGGATTATAGGCAGCAACTTCGTGGGTGCGGAGTGCTCCATCTTCTGTATAATCACCGCGCAGTGGTTTGAAGTTTGCAAGGAAGCAACCCTCTCCATCTCTGGTATAGTATCCTCCCCATGGATATGGAACAAGATCCAAACCACCTCTGGCAGCTCTTTCCCACTGTGCTTCTGTTGGCAGTTGATAATCCTGAACAGTAGGCTCACCTCTGCGTGACTGTGCTGCATTAAGCAAGTTTGTTCTCCAAACAGCAAAAGCTTTGGCCTGGATCCAATTAATTCCAACTACAGGATAATTATCATACGTAGGATGATAAAAATATGAATTGGCCATGGGTTCGTTATAGGAGTATGAAAAATCACTGATCCAAACCAATGTATCGGGATAAATTGGAGTAGATTCTTCCATAATAAAGGAAGACCTGTCCTGCACTTCTTCTTTTATGCCCTCCTCATTGTATAACTCTCCATCATACTGACCGGTTTCATAATTATATCTTCTTCTTACCTCATTATCAAAAGTAAATTTTTCAGCAGCTTGCTTATAATCTACCCAATAGTAATGATAAATAAGCTTCCTTGGATCAATAGTTTTTAAGCGAAAAAAACGCTCATTTTCAGGATAATATAAATCAGCAAGAATTTCCTGTTCTTCCTGTCCATCCCAAACAATTGGTTCTTCCCAGTTTATATAAGGCGGGTCAATTTCTTCTCCAAATTCATTTTCACGAATCAGGTATTCATCTATTTGTTCACCCAGCATGCGGTAGGCCAGTGAATCTCTTACCCAATGTACAAATTGTCTGTATTCGTTATTGGTAATTTCTGTTTCATCCATCCAGAAAGATGAAATTGAAACTGTTTTGGACTGTGCATTCAGCGCCCAAGGCACATCATCGTCTGATGGTCCCATAGTGTAACTTCCCTGCTCAACCAAAACCATTCCATAAGGAGTTTGATCGTAAGCTGGTGCACGCCCCTCAACGCCGGTCAACTCACCGTCTCCACCAGTATTACAAGCACTTAATAGTGTCGCTGCAGTTAATAAAACAATTAGTTTTTTCATATTGCCCATATTTAGATATCATTAATTTACAAAAATCTAACACTTCTATAAATTCGGTCATCTTTTTCAAGATCAACCTTAAAAATATATTGCACAGTAAATTCAAATGAACCTGCTGTGGCATTAATTACCTGCGATGTGGGTATATCATAGGCTAAACCTATATTTAAACCCTCAATTATTTCAGCACCAGCCATAACTGATGCAGCATCAATAACCCGGTATCCAACTCCTCCCCAAAAACGGCTTTTATAATGCATTATTGCATTAAATGCTGCCTGCGTTGAAGATCCTGTAGTATAAACCATTATATTGGGTTCTAACTCAAATAGTGGATTACTTAGCTGATAACGGTATCCCGCAGTTAAAAATGCTGCCCGCTGATAATAAGGATAACTTCCCCCGGTACTATTTTTATACTTTACTTCCGGAGCCGTTAAATGATTAACCGAAAAACCAAAATATAGCTTGTCTGTCTTATAAAAACCTCCAAAATTCAGGTCAAAGAAAAGCGCCTCATCCTCACCTTGCGGAATTAGTCCATCTCCTTCCTCGATCGGATCGAAAGTGCCACTAAGGGATTGGTTATAGAAACCAAAACCAATACCAATACCCATTGTACCTTCAGCTATATCGCGTCGGTAGGCATAATTAAGCCCAATGGCAATGTTATTTTCAAATCCGGCCTCGTCATTCATAAGTGTTAATCCAGCTCCGTGTTCAGCACCAAAAAGTTTAAATGGCATGTGCACATTAAAATTCTGGGTACTTGGAGCACCTTCCCATCCCATCCATTGATTTCTTACAACAGTATTGACCGTAATCCCATCATTCATGCCTGAATACCCGGGATTAACCATCATATGATTGTATTGAAATAATGTCGCATGTGGTATGGTTTGTGCCATTGACCAAGTGGATAAAGTTAAAATTATAAAGACAAAAATTATTCTCATTCTTTTATTTATCTAATCTCAGGCTTTTCCATGAGCCTTTAAAGAGGTAAAATAAATAAAAATCATTAAACCAAACAAATTAAATACTTTTTTAAATCTTAAGTTTTTGCATTGTTTGAGCATGAAAAGATTTACGTAATAAATCTCAACTTGTTTTATTATGCTATAATTTTTTATAAAAACTGAGTAAAATAATTTTAAATGTTTGATTAGTAAATATAATAAACCTTTCCGAAACATCAAACAAACCTTACATAAAAGCAAAACAGGTCTAATTTAAAAACCATAAATTCAGCTTATAATAATCCCATTAAGCTCCATATCCGATCATTAATGTTATTTTGTAAAAGATCGTCCATATCTTTGGATGTACATGGAATAATTTTGTCATCTTTTCCAAATTTCAACCAGTGTTTTCCGTTTAATTTACTTTTGTAAACAATTAATTGTTCCGGAATTTTGGTATTTTGAAGATGAATCTCTTTAAATTTTTCAGGATTTTGGGTTGGCAAATAATCCTGACGGCTTTCAGCACCGCTAATTATATGCCAAATAGCCTGAGCAACAAGCCTTAAGCTCGATTTAGATGCGCTAAGCTCATTAGTGTACCCATTTAAAACCGCACAATTGAGTGTCTCACTATTGCCTGCAAACCATGCCAGTTGACATAGCTCCTCTGCATACAAACCATTGGGATTTGGATTTTTGCCTTGAGGGAAATCACTGAATCTGACGGCATTCAGGTCAATTTCTGCTGCAGTAACCATCCGAAAATAAGGTTCTGTCTCATAAAGGCCATCTCTTATTTGCCCCAGTCGACAAACTACAGGTCGGCCTTTTTTACAGAGTTCAGGGTCCAAATAATAGGATTGTACCCCCAAATAATATAAGTTACTATCTTGCTTTTTAAGTAGGGGGCTATTCTTTGAATTGTTAATTAACTTCTCTGAAATTACTAATAAATCTTGATTTACTGTTTGTTTATATAAAAAAGAAAGGTGTTGCTGCTCTTCTGTTAAAATAATGAGCAAAGAATTTGTTTTTCGGCTTTCATTTAACAAGAAAGTCATCACCTCGCTCTGATCTTTTTCATTAAGTGATATGACATTACCAAGGTCTATTATATCCTTATTGTTGCCGCTTGCAAAAAATGTGTATAATTCAGTTCTAATTGCACCCAAATTATTGGTCTGACCGTCATAATTACTGACGCCCAGTATGATTATTGCATTTTCAGGCAGTGCTTCCCTATTCCATTGTTTAATCCTGCTTCCCAGGTGGTTTTTCTTATACTTTCCACTGGCTACAACGGGTTTGATGAATTCATGTAATTGCATCTGATTTTTATTTCAATGGTGGAATTTGTAGAAAACACTATTTTTTCTTTGTCTTCTTCGTCTTTTTATTCTTACCCTTATCAATTATTTCCAAACAATCCTCATATGTTAGCCTTTCAGGATCTACAGACTTTGGTATACGATAATTTTTTCGTTTATGTGTGATATAAGGTCCGTATTTCCCGTTCTGAACTTTAATTTTTTCTTTCTCGTCAAATGATTTGATGAGCTTTTTTGCATCAGCTTCCCGCTTATCCTTGATGAGTTCGACTGCTCTGTCGAATTCGATTGTATAGGGGTCATCCTCTTTTTTGAGACTGGCAAAAAGGCCATCGTGACGCACGTATGGGCCAAAACGGCCTACAGAAACGGTAACTGTTTTACCTTCAAGTTCGCCAAGACTTCGGGGAAGTTTAAATAAATCCAGAGCCTCCTCAAGAGTTATGGTCTCCAAATGTTGATTGCTTCGAAGTGATGCAAATTGAGGCTTTTCGTCATCATCCACAGTACCAATCTGTGCCATCGGGCCATATTTACCAATTCTAACCATTACGGGTTTTCCGGATTTAGGATCTTCACCTAAAATTCGTTCACCTGCTTTTCGCTCCGAATTTTCTTCGGCATACTCTACTTTATGATGGAATGGTTGATAAAACTCATCGATCATTGCACTCCATTTACGATTACCTTCTGCAATACTATCAAATTCTTTTTCAACCTGGGCAGTAAAGCTATAGTCCATCACATTGTTGAAATACTCCATCAGGTAATCGTTCACAACCATTCCAACATCGGTTGGGAATAGTTTCCCTTTCTCGCTGCCATATGTTTCCTGCTTTTTCTGCGAGGTAACTTTTTGGTCTTTAAGTTCAATTTCGGTGATTGTGCGCTCTTTTCCAGGCCGGTCTTCCTTTACTACATAATTTCGCTTCTGTATAGTTGAAATTGTGGGCGCATATGTTGACGGTCTTCCGATTCCGAGTTCCTCCAGCTTTTTCACTAAACTGGCCTCTGTATACCTGGGCGGTTGGGATGCATAGCGCTGTTGAGCTCGTGCATGCATTAAATCCAGCACCTCCTGCTCTTTTACCGGAGGAAGCAAACCTTTATTTTCCTGTTGCTCCTCATCATCACGTGATTCCATATAAACTTTTAAAAACCCGTCAAATAAGAGCACTTCGCCCTGTGCAACGAATTTATATGAGTTGTTGTGTTCTACCGGAATATTTATTGTGGTCTTCTCAAGTTTCGCATTCGACATTTGCGAAGCAACGGTTCTTTTCCAGATCAATGAATAAAGCCTTTGCTCACCAGAGCCTGCCTCAATTTCCTGTTTTTGCAGGTATGTTGGCCTGATGGCTTCGTGAGCTTCCTGAGCTCCTTTTGATTTGGTTGCGTATTTTCTTGTCTTCTGATATTTTTCGCCATAGAGCTGGTTAATTTGTTCTGCTGCTGCAGCAATGGCATCATTTGAGAGGTTAACTGAGTCGGTCCTCATATAGGTAATATGACCGGCTTCATAAAGTCGCTGAGCAAGTGTCATTGTTTGTGAAACAGAAAAGCCGAACTTTCTTGCAGCTTCCTGTTGAAGTGTTGATGTTGTGAATGGTGCAGCCGGAGACTTTTGCGCTGGCTTCTTTTGCACACTTGAAACATGAAATTGCTGGGTCTTAATTTTATCAAAAAAGTCTTTTACATCATCATGCTCAGAAAGCCGTTTATTCAACTCTGCATTAAGCTTGTAGTTACTCTGTTTATCTGAAAAAATTGCTTGAACTTTGTAGGCGTAATCGGGCTTAAATGCAATAATTTCACGTTCACGTTCAACCAATAACCTAACAGCAACAGACTGAACCCGCCCTGCTGATAGAGAGGGTTTAACTTTTTTCCAAAGTAATGGCGAGAGCTCAAATCCAACCAACCTATCTAAAACACGACGAGCTTGTTGAGCATTGACTAAATTATAGTCTATTTCTCTAGGGTTTTCGATGGCATTTTTAATAGCTTTGGGTGTAATCTCATGAAAAACAATACGGCGGGTTTTTTCTTTATCGAGCTTTAAAACTTCAAACAAATGCCAGGCAATTGCTTCTCCTTCCCGATCTTCATCAGAAGCAAGCCACACCATCTCGGCCTCCTTGCTTGCATCTCTGAGCTCTTTAATCACATTCTTTTTATCAGGTGATTGCAGATATTTTGGTTTATAACCCTTGTCTTTATCTATACCCAGATCTTTTTTAGCCAGGTCACGGATATGACCATAACTACTTTTTACAGTGAAGTCCTTTCCAAGAAACTTCTCTATTGTTTTTGCTTTAGCCGGTGACTCGACAATTACCAGGTTTTTAATCATATATTAAGCCAAATTACGTTATCAATTCAGGGCACAAAAATAACAGAAAACAATTAGTCTTATCAAATTTTATTTTTTTTTCACTCTTATAAGCTATTTAGATTGCCCATAGATAGTGGTAAAAGGGCGATAAACATTGAATTTTTCATTTCATTATAGTCAGATATTACTTTTTAGACTTATTTTTGCATTATCAATGATTAAAAAAATCAATTATATTCTTAATCTGTTAGCTAACACTTTACTTAAGTGTTTAGTTGAATTTTTAGCCAAAGTTGAATAATATGACACAAGAGCATCAACCCGAATCAAAACCCAATTTCAAGAAATACATTATTATTTTCTGGTCCATTATTATAGTGCCGATTGTGGGCTTTATTGTTTTTTTTACCTTGATAGCCACAGGTAAAATGGGCTTTATGCCCACATTTGAGGATCTTGAAAACCCGGAGAACAATATTGCATCGCAGGTATATTCTGCTGATAAAGTTGCGATGGGTAACTATTACTACCAGAACAGAACATATATTAATTTTGATGATTTGTCACCAAATATGGTAAATGCCCTTATTGCAACGGAAGATTACCGTTTTGAGCGACATGCAGGTATTGATGGTATAGCCTTAATGCGAGTTTTCTACGGTGTGATGACGGGTTCGCGCAAAGGGGGCGGCAGCACAATCACCCAACAATTGGCTAAAAACCTTTTTCCCAGGGACACAACATCCTATGGATCAAAGCTTTCGTATTACTCTAATCTCACACTGACAAAGTTTAAGGAATGGGTAACCGCGGTTAAACTTGAAAGAAACTACACCAAAGAAGAAATTCTTGTGATGTACCTCAATACGGTATATTTTGGATACCACTCTTACGGCATTAAATCGGCCGCAAAAACCTTTTTCAACACAACCCCTAAAAAGCTTGGTTTAAACGAAGCTGCAACTTTGGTGGGCGTGCTCAAAGCACCATCTTACTATAGCCCGGTAAGGCATCCGGATCGTGCAAAGCATCGTCGTAATATTGTACTAAACCAAATGCGTAAATACGAGTTTATTTCACCGGCAACTTATGACACACTCTCTCAAAAGCCGGTAGAGCTGGAATTTAAGGTACAGGATCATAATGTTGGTTTGGCAACTTATTTACGCGAATATTTACGTCTGAAGCTCAACAAGCCAAATCCCTTTGAACAGGAATATACCAATAAGGATAATTTCTCAAAAGATTCCGCCAAATGGGTAGATGATCCGGTGTATGGTTGGTGTAACAAAAATTTTAAACCCGATGGAGAACCCTACAATTTGTATAAAGACGGCTTAAAAATCTACACAACTATTAATTCACGCATGCAAAAATATGCAGAAGCATCAATGCGGGAGCATTTAAGTCAGGATTTGCAAAAAGCATTTTTCGAAGAAAAAAAGTATAACCGAAAAGGACCATTTAGCAAAGACCTGGAGCAGGACCAAATTGACCAGATCATGAAAAACTCAATGCGCCGAAGTGCCAGATACTGGAACATGAAAAGTCGGGGAAAATCAGAGAAAGAGATAAAAGCAGCTTTCAACAAACCCGTTGAAATGTCGGTATTCAGCTACGATGGCGAAATTGATACTACAATGACCCCCTGGGACTCTCTGCTTTATTATAAATATTACCTCCACAGTGGCTTTATGGCAGTTGATCCGCACGATGGACATGTAAAAGCATATGTGGGTGGGATTAATTTCAAACACTTCAAATTTGATCACGTTACAGGCGGAAGAAGACAGGTAGGATCAACCTTCAAACCCTTCTTATACACCCTGGCCATGCAAGAGGGTTATTCGCCCTGTTACAGGGTTCCTAATGTCCCGGTAACTATTACTCTTCCGACAGGCGAAACATGGACCCCAGAAAGTGTAGGGCCAGATCGTTTCAAAAGAAAAAACATTACATTGAAAACCGGCCTTGCACACTCTATCAACAATCTCTCAGCCTGGTTAATTCAGCAATTTAAACCCAAGGCGGTAATTGACATCACACGCTTAATGGGTGTAAAAAGTCATATTCCTGAAGTTCCATCAATTGCACTGGGCTCGGCAGATCTCAGTCTTTACGAAATGGTAAGTGCTTATACCACATATGCCAATAAGGGTATACATACAACACCCTTATTCGTAACGCATATAGAAGATAAGAACGGAAATGAGCTTGCAAGTTTCAAAGCACGAAAAAACGAAGCTATATCTGAAAATGCAGCTTATTTAATGCTTAACCTGTTGCAGAATGTCGTAAACGAAGGTACAAGTATTCGTCTAAGGTTGAAATATGAGCTCGAAGGCGAAATTGCCGGAAAAACAGGAACTACCAACAATCAATCAGATGGTTGGTTCATGGGTGTCGTCCCAGAATTGGTTGCCGGTGTCTGGACAGGTGGCGAAGAGCGGTCAATTCATTTTGATGGAATATCACTCGGTCAGGGAGCTAACATGGCACTGCCTGTGTATGGACTATTTATGCAAAAAGTGTTTGCTGATGAGGAGTTACATATTTCACCAAAAGATACTTTCGCTGTTCCAGAAAATTTCCATATGGACCTTGATTGCGGCGAAAAAGATGGTGAAACCACAATAGATAAAGAGACATTAAACAACGAGTTTTTCAATTAAAAAAAGTTCCAATTTATGACTGTACGTGTAAGATTTGCCCCAAGTCCAACAGGACCATTACATATTGGAGGAGTAAGAACAGCATTATTCAATTATTTATTTGCAAAAAAACATAATGGTACCTTTATCTTAAGAATAGAAGATACCGACCAAAGCCGCTACGTAGAAGGTGCAGAGGATTACATTGTTGAATCCCTCGAATGGTGCGGTATTGATATTGATGAAGGTTATACAAAAGGCGGAACAAAAGGCCCCTACAAACAATCAGAGCGTAAAGATATTTATCGTGAATATGCAGAACAGCTCATCAAAAATGGAATGGCTTACTATGCATTTGATACTCAGGAGGCAATAGCAGAAAGAAGAAACATTTATGAATCTGAGGGTAAGACCTTCACCTACAACCAGGAAGAGCGAAAAAGAATGACCAATTCCCTGACTTTGTCAGAAGATATTGTTAAGCAAAAAACAGAAAACGGCGACCCTTATGTCATAAGATTCAAGATGCCTGAAGACCGTATTGTGGAGATGCATGATATTGTGCGGGGAAGTATGAAAGTGAACACCAATACCCTGGATGATAAAGTTTTGTTTAAATCTGACGGATTACCAACTTATCACCTGGCCAATATAGTGGATGATCATTTAATGGAAATCAGCCATGTTATACGTGGAGAAGAATGGCTGCCTTCCCTGGCGCTTCATTATTTACTTTACGAGGCGCTGGGCTGGCAAGCGAATCAACCGAAGTTTGCCCACCTCCCGCTATTACTAAAACCAACGGGTAAAGGGAAACTTAGTAAACGTGATGGTGAAAAAATGGGCTTTCCAGTGTTTCCACTAAAATGGCAGGATAAAGAAGGCGGCGTTGCAGCAGGATATCGTGAAGATGGATATTTTCCTGAAGCATTTATCAATATGCTGGCCTTATTGGGATGGAACCCCGGCACAGAACAGGAGATATTAAGCAAGTCGGAGTTAATAAAGCTTTTTGATCTGAATAAAGTTCAAAAAGCCGGGGCACGCTTCGATCCGGAAAAAGCAAAATGGTTCAACCATCAGTACTTACAAAGCAAACCGGCTGAAGAAATAACAAAAGCTTTTTCGAAAATATTAGATGAAAAAAGTATAAGTTGCGATTTTAATATCCTGGAAGAAATTGTGTCCATGGTGCGAGAACGTGTAAACTTTGTGCATGAATTATGGGATCAAACATATTTCTTTTTTCAAAATCCTGAATCCTATGATGCCAAAGTCGTTAAAAAGCGATGGAAGAACAAAGTGCCACAGGCAATTGAAAATATTAAAGATATATTGGCGGAGGCAGATAAATGGCATGCTGATGGCCTCAAACAAAAAGTTTCTGATTACATCAATAATAACGAGTTAGGATTTGGTGCAGTTATGAATGGTTTAAGATTATCAATTGTGGGTGGTGCCAAAGGCCCTGACCTATTTAAGATTATAGAGATCATAGGTAGAGACCGCACATTAGAAAGAATTGAGTTGGCACTCGAAAAACTCGGTAATTAAAACTTCGTAATCAATATTCGAGGAACTCAACATCAAGAGATATTTCCACCTCTCCGTCAACCAGGTTTATATCTCTAATCTGGAATGTTACCAGGTTAGAGGTTAGGCCCTGGCTCAAAGTTGTACTTGATTTATAGGTTTCGCCGGTTTTTTTAACGAGTTCACGCATGCGTTTAGACTCATTGGCGATTTCTTGTATAAACCTGTCCATAATGTGTACCCACAACCCATATTTAAAATATTGCTGTTGCCCTGTATTGGGTTGTACATAATTGTAGCGCAAAGTGGGAAAAAATCGTTCCTCTCCATTTGCTGCGCTATATACTTCAAACTGATGTGTATACTTATACACAGAGATTAAATCAGAGCTGCTTATACTATCGAAATATTGAATTTCCATTTCTGTTTGATCCTGAAATTCTGCGGCTCCGCCCCATTCATACTCCATTCGGAATTTTTCCATACGAATATCATAGGATCTACCAATTGAAAAGCCAAACTCCAAATCATCAGAGCTGGGACGTATACGCACTATTGCCTCTTGAAATCGGGTATAAAAAGTATCAAGAACAACATATTCTGGAAAAACTGAATCGTGTACTGCCAATTGTACAAAAGATTGAAAAGTACCTCCGCTTCCGGAGTATTCCTCTCCCATATAATAATCGAACAACGACCGAACCCGTGCATTCTGGGATAAATAAAGTAGAGACCTTGCTCTTTCTATGGCTTGTTGAGCCCCTTTGGCTGAATCCATATCAGGATCAGAAATCCCTAAAATAAGCGGTTCAGTTTCCACTGATTGGAGCAAAAAATCTGGTAAATCGGAAGGACTTGCGCCGTATTTATAATAATCAGTGTTTACACCCTGACCATAACTCCCCAAAAAGAGGAAAACCAAAAAAATTACCAGGAAATTTTTTTTCATCGACCTAAGATTTACTTTATTTAAACACTGAATAAATATTTACAATTTTTAATTAGATCTAGCTTCTAAAAGCAAATAACAATTTTAAAAAGATTTTTTTGCCTGTACCACGAACTTAAAAATTGCACAATTTCATTATAAGTACCTAAACTGTATCAGTTAAGATACAATATAAGCATTTACAAGGAAAGAGTTACAGTTTGAAGAAGTTTTTTATACCTGTGCTTGCAGTTTACCAGCAATATCAGCCATCTCCTCTTGCGAAAGTTGAAGTTTTGGGTTAGCGAAATTTATATCCTGCTCCGACTCCAACGGGACTAAATGTATGTGGGCATGCGGGACCTCCAGTCCAAGCACTGCTACACCTACCTTTTCGCAAGGAAACACTTTTTTTATAGCTTTAGCAACTTTTTTAGAAACAATCATCATTTCTGCAAGCTCTGAATCATCCAGGTCGAAAAGATAGTCTTCAGCTCTTTTTGGTATTACAAGAGTGTGTCCCTTTTTTAACGGGGCAATATCCAAAAAGGCAAGGAATTTATCATCCTCGTAAACTTTATGCGCAGGAATGTCTCCTTTAACGATTTTACTGAAAATTGTTTCCATAATAAATAAATTTTATCTCATTGGTGAAATCTCTAGAATTTCAAATTCCATATTACCTGCAGGAGCCTGAACAATAGTTTTCTCTCCGACAGTTTTTCCAAGTAATCCTTTTGCAATAGGCGTGTTAACTGCTATTTTGCCTTTTTTCAGGTCCGCTTCTGATTCAGAAACAATTGAATACTGCATTTCTGCTTTATTCTTTGTATTTCTGATTTTAACTTTGGTCATTATCTGTACTTTAGAATAATCAATTTTCGACTCATCAATAACACGTGAGTTTTGAATTAATTCTTCCATTTTAGAAATTTTGAGCTCCAAAAGCCCCTGTGCTTCTTTAGCAGCATCATATTCTGCATTCTCAGACAAATCTCCTTTGTCACGCGCATCTGCAATAGCCTGCGATGCCTTGGGTCTTTCTACAGTTTTGAGATGGTTTAATTCTTCTTTAAGTTTTTTTAATCCATCTTCTGTTAAATAATTCAACTTCGACATTTTCGTCAACTTTTAATTTATAATCCTTTCAAACAGTTTTTTCTAAGATGTTTTTAAAACAAGAAAACCTATCCACAAGGATAGGAAAATTCTGGAATTAAAAGAAAAGAAAAGAATCTCAGAAACGAGATTCTTTTCTTTAATATTTAATTGTAATAATTACAGTATAATTCGTGCACCAATGGAATGTACTCCATCAAATGCTTCTGTGGAT
>NZ_DATFKB010000211.1:0-17413 GCF_035268865.1 Salinivirga sp.
ATATTGAACAGGACATGTTTAAACAGGTGGCGTATTTTAAAGAAATTGGAAAGCACCTCGAAGCCAAACGGCTGCAGGATCGTGTAACCTATGACCTGGAGATGATCAGGGAACTTGGACACTGTCCGGGTATTGAAAACTATTCCCGTTACTTCGATGGCCGCGCAGCCGGTACAAGACCTTTCTGCCTGCTGGACTATTTTCCGGATGATTACCTTGTATTTATTGATGAAAGCCATGTAAGTATCCCCCAGATTAAAGCCATGTACGGGGGCGACCATTCAAGAAAACTCACACTTGTTGAACATGGCTTCAGACTGCCGGCCGCCCTGGATAACAGACCACTAAAAATAGAAGAATTTGAGTCGCTGGTAAACCAAATTGTTTATGTCAGCGCAACACCGGCAGACTATGAGCTCGAGAAGAGTGAAGGTATTATAGCTGAGCAGGTAATCAGGCCCACAGGGCTGCTCGACCCGCGAATTGAAGTGCGCCCCAGCGGGAACCAGATTGACGACCTGATAGAAGAAGTAAACGATCGTGCACAAAGAGATGAACGCATACTTGTTACAACTCTCACAAAACGCATGGCAGAGGAGTTAACCAAATACTTTATTAAGTTACAGATAAAAACCCGCTACATACACTCCGACATTGATACACTCGAACGCGTGGAAATAATGAGTGACCTAAGAGCAGGACGCTTCGATGTTCTGGTAGGTGTAAACCTTTTGCGCGAGGGGCTCGACCTGCCCGAAGTGTCGCTGGTAGCCATTCTCGATGCCGATAAAGAAGGCTTTTTACGTTCTGAAAGATCACTCACCCAAACAGCAGGGCGCGCAGCACGAAATGTCAATGGTCTGGTAATTATGTATGCCGATAAAGTGACCAACTCCATGCAAAAAACCATTGATGAAACCGAACGCAGACGGTTGAAACAAATCAATTACAACCAGGAACACGGCATTACTCCGCAACCGCTAAAAAAAGAGCAACTCGAAACAATTTCCGATACCCTGGCAAAAAAAGGCGATGGCGGACCGGAGAAAAAAGCCTATATTCCCCCTCAGGAACCAATGGGAGAAGTTGCAGAAAAAGCGTACGATTACATGACACTGCCTGCACTGGAGGCTGCCATAAAAGAAGCCAAACAAAACATGGAAAAAATGGCTACTGATCTTAATTTTATTGCAGCAGCAAGGTATCGTGATGAAATGCAAAAACTTGAGGATATCCATAAAAAGAAAAAGGCTTTGCAGGAATGATTCAGATTTTTTTCGACGAAAAATATCACCTTGAGCTTCCGCCCAAACACAGATTCCCAATGGATAAGTACCGTCTGACCAAAGCGCAACTCATTTATGAGGGTACATTTACCGAAAGCAACTTTATATCGCCCAAACCAGCCACGCAAAAGCAACTTGTGGCCATACACGATCAAGCCTACATTGATAAGCTCAACAGTGGCAATTTAACACGGCACGAAATCAGGCGCTCCGGGTTTCCATACAGCCGCGACCTGGTGCTACGTGAAGAAAGTATTACCGGCGGTACTATAGCTGCAACTTACGCGGCCATGAAAGAAGGTGTTTCGTTTAACCTGGCGGGTGGCACGCACCATGCTTACCCCGATCATG
Source organism: Salinivirga sp. (assembly GCF_035268865.1). Classification (GTDB taxonomy): domain Bacteria; phylum Bacteroidota; class Bacteroidia; order Bacteroidales; family Salinivirgaceae; genus Salinivirga. The sequence continues at coordinate 1,638 of NZ_DATFKB010000211.1, forward strand.
CAGAAGGATTCTGCATTTATAACGACATAGCCGTAGCGGCCCGCGATTATTTACATAAATTCCCGAATAACCAAATACTGGTTGTCGATTTAGATGTACACCAGGGCAATGGTACAGCCCATATTTTCAAAGACGAACCACGCGTATTTACCTTAAGCGTACATGGCGAAAAAAACTACCCCATGCACAAAGAACAATCAGACCTTGACATCCCACTTTCCGACACAACCACAGACAGACAGTACCTTGAAATCGTGCAGGAAAACCTGGTGGAGCTTATCGACCGCGTGAAGCCGGACTTCATCTATTTTCAATCGGGCGTGGATATTCTGGTGAATGACAAACTGGGAAAAGTCAGCATTAGTATGTCAGCCTGCCGCGAACGCGATATGATTGTTTTCGAAACACTCTACACCAAAGGCATTCCTACGGCCGTATCCATGGGTGGCGGTTATGCCGACCGCTTGCGCGATATTGTAGAAGCCCATTGCAACACTTTCCGGGTGGCGAAGCATTTGTATGAATAAACATGAAATTAGGGTAAACATTTGGTCGAATCCAAATTGTTGTATACCACTAGATATAATGTATGAAGCTGCAATTACTTAGCGCTGTATGAATATAAACATGGTTTCAGAAACCTGAATCAGTTCACTTCAGTCTGTGACCTAAAGTACACCAACAAACCCACCATAAGCAACTTCAGCCAATCAACTTCTTAACTAAAAACAGTAGCTGTAACCCGGCGGTGTCCCCCACTGTTCCTGAATTCGCAGAGGTAAATGCCCTGCCAGGTGCCCATATCAAGCTTTCCATGGCGAATAGGGATAGTAACCTCATTGCCCACAAGACTGGTTTTAATGTGTGCAGGCATATCGTCAGCTCCTTCCATGGTGTGTGTAAATTCAGGAAAGTTTTCAGGTACCATGTGATTAAAAAAGGTTTCGAAATCGTCCCTGACCGAAGGGTCTGCATTCTCATTTATGGTAAGTCCGGCTGAAGTATGGCGCAGAAACAGATGTAGAAGTCCCTGATCAGGTAAATCACCCAGGGCTTGCTCCACTTGCCTTGTAATGAGATGAAATCCACGACCTCCTCCACTTACCGTAAATTCTTTGGAGTGTATCATTTTTTATCAAGGTTTTTGAAATCAAACGAGACTTCTGTTTTCAGGTCATCCTGTACATGTAAACCACACTCTTTATGCTCAGGATCTTCCCACCACCAGCGTCCGGCACGCACATCTTCTCCGGGTTTAACAGCTCTGGTACATGGCTGGCAACCTATACTCGGATAACCTTTGTCGTGCAATTTATGATAAGGCACATGATTCACTGTAATATAATCCCATACCTGATCCTCTTTCCAGTCGATTAGTGGGTTTATCTTAACCAGTCCGTTGGCCTCATCCCACTCTACTTTTTGCACTTCAGTACGGGTGACGGATTGCTCGCGTCTGAGTCCACTTATCCAGGCTTTTCGTCCTGAAAATGCACGCTTAAGGGGTTCAATTTTCCTGATGTGGCAGCACATTTTTCTGTTTTCAACAGAGTGGTAAAACAGGTTGACTCCTTTATTATTGACCATCTCCTCTACCTGCTTGTAATCGGGAAAATAGATTTTAATTTTAGTTTTGTAAAAATCGTTGGTTTCATCTATCAATTGATAAGTTTCGGGAAATAGCCGTCCGGTATCAAGTGTAAATACTTCAACAGAAGGTGCTTTCTTCATCAACATATCAGTAAGCACCTGGTCTTCTGCTCCCATACTGGAAGATAGCACTAAATCTGCACCAAATCGCTCAATGGCCCAATCTAATGTCTCGCGTGCATCAGCCTTAGCCAGTTTTTCATTTACACGTTCAATTTCTTTTCTATCCATAATTTAAGTGTATCATTAAACCACTAAAATCGCAAGAAAATCTATTTTAGCAAAAGATTTTTATTTACAATCAGTACTAAACATTTGGCGATTTCTGGTTTTTAATTGTCTACAAGGTTGGTGCAAAAATACTCAATTCCTAAAAATTAAGCTAATTCAGACAGGAATTTTCGCCGTACACATTTTTTTTTTACTTTTGTGGATCTTAAATCAGCCATAGTTACAATTTTAAAACGACTTATGGAAAAATACGCAGTTAAACACTTAAGGGAGTTAGAGGCAGAATCGATTTTTGTAATCCGTGAAGTAGCAGCACAGTTCGACCGGCCGGCAATGCTGTTCTCTGGAGGGAAAGATTCTATTGTCATGTTTCATTTAGCAAGAAAAGCATTTTGGCCGGCAAGGGTACCATTCCCTTTAATGCACATTGATACAGGGCATAATTTCGACGAAACAATTGAATTTCGCGATAGATTGGCAAAAGAAACCGGCACAAAAATGCTGGTTAAATATGTTCAGGATACAATTGACGCAGGAAAAGTTGTTGAAGAAACCGGGTACGATGCCAGTCGTAATGTATTGCAAACAGTAACACTACTTGACGGAATCGAAGAAGAGCAAATAGATGCAGCCATGGGTGGCGGCCGCAGGGATGAAGAAAAAGCCCGCGCCAAAGAACGGTTCTTCTCACACCGTGACGATTTTGGGCAGTGGGATCCAAAGAACCAGCGGCCAGAGTTGTGGAATTTGTTTAACGGAAGAAAAAATATGGGCGAACACTTTAGAGTATTCCCCATCAGCAACTGGACTGAAATGGACGTTTGGCAATACATTCTATTGGAAAACATTGAAATTCCGAACATCTATTTCACACACAAACGCAGAGTATTCAACCGTAATGGTGTATGGCTTGCCGAAGCATCATTTATGAAGACCAGGGACTCTGAAGAAGTAGTTGAGAAAGAAGTACGTTGCCGCACCATTGGTGATATTACCAATACGGGACTCACCGAATCAAAAGCCAGAACACTGGAAGAAATTGTGCAGGAAGTAGCTGCAACCCGTACCACAGAACGGGGAGCCAGAGCTGACGACAAGCGATCGGAAGCCGCTATGGAAGATAGAAAAAAGGATGGATACTTCTAGAGCAAATCCATCGGAGGAATGTAAGTTTAATTTTAACAGTTGAATGAAACACCATGAAAGACGAAAATTACAGCACCCAATCGCAATCGACAGAAGGCTATCTTGATATGGAACTGCTGCGCTTTACTACAGCCGGCAGTGTTGATGATGGGAAAAGCACATTGATTGGACGCTTACTTTACGATAGTAAATCTATTTTCGAAGATCAACTGGACTCTATTGAAGAAGCCAGCGAACGCATGGGTAGCGAAGATACCAATCTGGCGCTGCTAACAGACGGACTTCGTGCCGAGCGCGAGCAAGGCATCACCATCGATGTAGCGTACAGATATTTTGCTACACCCAAACGAAAATTTATTATAGCTGATACACCGGGACACATCCAGTATACACGTAATATGGTAACTGGCGCTTCAACTGCCAATGCAGCCATTGTGCTTATCGATGCGCGAAACGGTGTACTCGAACAAACCAAAAGGCATGCATTTATAGCAAACCTCTTGCAAATACCACACGTGCTCCTGTGCGTTAATAAAATGGACCTTGTGGATTTTTCACAGGAACGTTATGAAGAGATAAAAGCCGATTTTCAAAAGATTGCAGACAAGTTGAATATTCCTGATATTCACTTTATCCCGATGAGTGCCAAAGAAGGCGACAATGTAGTAACTCGCTCAGAAACAATGACCTGGTACGAGGGCCCCACATTACTGAACCTACTTGAAACACTAAAAATCACCAGCGATAAAAACTACACAGACAAGCGTCTGCCTGTTCAATACGTAATTCGCCCACTGCGCGATGAATATCATGATTACAGAGGCTATGCAGGTCGTGTAGCAGGTGGTGTATTCAAAAAAGGCGACAAAGTAGCTGTTATGCCTTCGGGAATTGAATCAACTGTCAAAAGTGTATCTATTTTTGACAAAAATCTTGAAGAAGCCTATCCTCCGCTTTCTGTGACAATTGAACTGGAAGATGATATAGACATCAGTCGTGGTGATATGATAGTGGATGCCAATAATAAAACGCATTGCACACAGGAAATGGATTTGATGATTACCTGGATGAGTGAAAAACCCATGACACCGGGTGGTAAATACATCCTGAAACATACCAGCAATGAGGTGAAATGTAAAATCACAAATATTAAGTACAGACTTGACATCAACAAGCTGGAAATTATGGATGAAGGTGTGGCTTTTGGCCTAAACGATATCGGTCGCATCTCCATAAAAACAACCAAGCCGCTAAACTGGGACGCATACAACCGCAACAGAATAACCGGAAGTTTAATTCTGATTGAGGAAGGTACAAACAATACTGTAGGTGCAGGAATGCTGGTAGACCCAGAAGAATAGCAAAAATTGAATTTTATATACAGGGTTGTCTTTTGACAGCCCTTTTTTTATCTTAACACCATAAAACAAAAAACTCAATTCTAAATATCGTCAATTATACCATTCACATTTTTAAATCGAATGGATGACTCCAGACGCTTAAAATCAACTTTTGTAGAAACCTTGAATTCATAGGTCCGGTCAGGCAGCATGTCAACAAAGTTGCTTGAAAAACTCACATCGTAGGGCATAAAATTAACAAACATCGATCTTATGAAAACCGGTGATGTTACCTCAAGTATAGCCCCGTCATTATCTTCTGACAACTCATAAGCAAACTGCGACCGGGGCAGTTTCAACATATTGTCATCCACCAGCGTAAGTACAGACTCATGCCAGCCCCCATCGTCTTTAAACTCTAAGTAAAGCAACATTTCACGGGGATCGAACCCTTTAAAAAGTTCCGGGTCAAAATTTACCACAAGATTTGAATCGCATGAAACCTCAACTTCATCGGTATACTTCTGGAACACCTTACCATAGAAGTCCATAACAGTAAGCTTGTAGCGCACCTCCTCAGTATCCGGATCATCATTCACTATGGTCAGCCTAAAAGGTTGAGTAAGCGTATCGGCGAAAATGGAAACGGGATTAAAAGCCTTTTTAATGGCATAATAAGCAGCTTTCTTTTTACCATAAAAATCGACCATGGACCACGATACCGCCGGCCAGCAATCATTCAGTTGCCACATTAAAGAACCCATGCAATATGGTTTCTTTTTACGGTGCGTACTTATAGCCGTCTCCATAGCTCGTGCCTGAAGCAATTGGGTTAAAAATGGGTAATTGTTGAATGATGTCTCTGATGTGTAGTACCGGTCGAGGTAGTGCATAAGCCGGTCATTACCACCTGTAGATTTCTGATGATTTGAGAAACCCGGAGAGCGTAAACTAAAATCTGCTTCACGCATAAACAGCCCTAACGATGAAAGCGATGGTATAGATTGGAATCCATACTCAGACATAAATCGGCCATAATTGGTTTGGTAGCTTTCAAATGGCGCCTTTCCCCACCATACCATCCAGTAGTGGCGGTCTCCTGAAGTATCGGACTTGGGTACACCTGGCGCAGATTGTGGGGAAGAAGACCAGTAAGGCCGGTAAGGATCGTGCTGTGAGAGCACATTCGGAATTATACTATGGAATAATGTATCATAACTTTGGTATATTTTATCGGCAACCCGCCTGCCCTGATTACGAACCACACGCTTTTCCCAACCCCAGTTATTCCAGGCCGATATCACTTCATTATTTCCACACCATGCCACAATTGACGGGTGATTCTTTAAACGAGTTACATTATACTTTACCTCATGCTTTACATTTTCAAAATACCCCGGGTAATCGGGCACCATGCTACAGGCAAACATAAAATCCTGCCAAACCAATAAGCCAAGTGAATCGCAAAGCTCATAAAAGTAGTTACGCTGGTAAATACCACCGCCCCATACACGAACCATATTCATATTTGCTTCGACTACTTTTTCCAATAAATCTCTTATTGCTGTTTGCGTTACATCGGCAGGTAAAATATTCAGTGGCACCATATTCGCACCGCGGGCAAAAACGGGAGTATCATTAATTTTAAAATAAAAAGATGCCCCTGCACTGTCCGGTTCCTGCACAAGTTCAACACTTCGCAACCCAAACCTTGCAGACAGTTCATCGTCGTGGTTCTTGTCCCGGGAGAGTTTAGCCTCAACCGTGTACATGTGTTGGTCGCCATATCCGCGTGGCCACCATAATTCAGGATCATCAATTTTCATTGTAAAACGATGCTCAGATACGCCGGCAGGGAGTTCAAGTGGGTAAGTACGATCTACTTCTCCTTTAATTTTCAGTTTCAGAGCACTTTTAAGCGGCCCCACGCTATATAATTTCACATTAAAATCTACAATAGCACTATCGGCATTCAAACTTTTCTGGTCGACTGAAATCTGCTGAATATGGGCTTCAGGGCGCTTCTCAAAATGGACTGAACGCCAAATACCCGTAGTTAAAATGCGCGGGGCAAAATCCCAACCGAATTGAACCGGTGCCTTGCGTGCAAACACACTTATACGCTTGCCGGGAATTCCACCTAACGTATCGTTGTCGTTTGCAGATACCGGTAAATTATAATTTAACCGATTATAGTATCTCAAGGTAGCCTTTACCGGAGATTCAAAAAATATTTTCAAAATATTTTTACCGTTCTTCAACAGCGGATCAACCCTGATCGATTTGCCTACAAACATATTCTCCGTAGCCCAAATCAATGTATCATTCAAATAAACCTTTGCATAAGTATCGAGCCCTTTAAAAGTTAACCAGCCCTGCTCACCATAAAGTTGATCGCGATGAAAAGTAAATTCCTTTTTATAAATCCAGTTCTTTTTATCGATCCACTGAATATTCTTCTCATTATCGCGATAAAAAGGCGGGTCAATTAATTGATGCGCTCTCAGGTCGCTTTGCACACTTCCCGGAACAGTGGCGGAGTGCCATGCAGAGTCTTGCTCATTTTTAAAAACCCAGCCAGAATGCATGTCGGGCCAGCTATGCTGCTGTTTCTTACAGCCCGTAGATAAAACAATCGTGGTAAAAATGATTACAATAAAGAAGTAACGCCCCATGCTTTTTTTGTCCAAATTACTAAAAAAAGCAACATGCTACCAACCATGCCCACTCTGATTTTTCAACAACAGGCCTAATCATTGAATTAAAACGTCTAATTCGTCACTTCATCAATATAGCCGCCACCAACCAGGTATTCATCTATGTAAACAGCTGCTGTTTGCCCTGGTGTTACCGCCCATTCGGGCTCTGACAATTCTACACGAAGCCTGTCTTCGTCTTTTCGCAAAACCCCTTTTGCTTTTTGGCTTCGGTAGCGAATCTTTATCTCTACTTCACAGTTTGCAACTGCAGGTAGATAATGAATCGTCCAGTTTTTTAAATAAAAATCCCTGCTCCATAACCGCCCGGCATGAGCCAAAACCACATGGTTCGACTCCGGAATAAGCTTTTTTACAAATTTTTTTTCTTTAAAGTTCAGGCCCAAACCTTTGCGTTGGCTGATGGTGTAAAACAAATATCCATCATGCCTGCCGAGGACCTCCCCCTCTTCAGACAGAAAGTTACCTTTACCGGGCATTTCAGTCTCTTTAAGCATAGCTTTCAGAGTATGACGATAGTTTTTACCTGTAAAACATGGCCCTGTACTCTCTTTTTGCCGGGAAAATGTTGTGAAACCATTTTTTTGGGCAATTTCCTTCACTTCTGCCTTATACATCTTGCCTAAAGGCAACTCAATTTGCTCAACCTGTTCAGGTTTCAGGCTCCATAAAAAAAAGCTCTGATCCTTTTCAGAATCAATGCCTTTTGTGAAAAAAAGATTTCCGTTGAGTGCTTTCTTTTGGGCGTAGTGACCGGTAGCCACTTTTAATGCACCCACACGCTCTGCATATTCAAACAATTTGGGCCATTTTACATGCTGATTGCAAAAAACGCAGGGATTTGGTGTTTTCCCTGACAGATATCCCTGTTTAAAATAGGTTAGAACACTTTTGAATGAAGACCTTACATCAAAAAAATCATGGTTGATATTAAGCAATGCCGCAGCCTTTTTAACATGTTCCTGAAAAGCGGGAGTTTTATGCGAATTATTAAAAATTAAAGTAACGGCATATACCTCATAACCACTATTTTTAAGTAACAGACAAGTAACAAGGCTGTCAACACCTCCACTAAAACCGACAACTATTTTGTGTTTTGAAACGACCATTCACAAAGGGACTATTATATTTTTCAGTATCTTAGCTTCCCAAAATCAAAAAAGCTAACCTGATTGTATCAAAATTCAAAAATAAACGTATTTTCCGGAATGAAACAATTATTGCTTCTCCTTATTCTTGTGATTTCGAAAGGGCTTTCTGCCCAAAAGGCAGATAGTCTTAACCGACTATTTTTAAATTCAGAAGGAGAAGAAAAATATAAAAACGCCTATTTTCTGGCAAAATACTGGTATGACCAGAAGAACGACTCGGCACTTTACTTTTTAGATTATATTATTAATAAAACTCCGGAAAACGGAAAAGATACGATCAGAGCAAATGCATTGAGACTCAAAGGTAATCTCTACATTTTTGAACGCGACTACAGAAAGGCTGAAAGGCACTATAAAGCAGCGCTGGAAATATACAGGAAAGCCAATCACTTAAAAGGCATAGATGCAACGCTCAATAACCTGGGAATTGTGATGCTGCGCCAGCACAAACACGACGAAGCTATCGAATTGCTTCAAGAAAGCATTGAAAATGCTCAAAAAAAAGATGATCTCTTATCAGTGGCTAAAACATACCATAATTTAGGTTATATCTATGAACTTAAACTGGATAATGAAAAAGCACTTGAATACTATTTAAAAGCGCTTCAATTAAAACGAAATTTCAGTGACTCATCTTCCGTATCGTCCACACTTAATAATATCGGAAATATTTATGCCAACTACGAAGAGCATCAAAAAGCAGAAGAGTACTACCGGCAATCGTTAGCCATTAGCCGGTACCTTAAAGACTCGGCTGATATTGCTTTAAGATATTACAACCTCGCCAGGAACTACAGAAAGATGCACAAACTCGAAAAAAGTATGGAGTATTTCCTGGCCTCCCTTGAAATTTATGAATTATTGAAGAAGCCAGAGGAAATAAGTAAAGTTTATAATGCTTTAGGTAATTTGTATGCACTCTGGCAAAAAAATAAGGAGGCGATTTTACATTATGAAAAAGCCATTAAATACCTGGATGAAAATGAAGATGCTAATACCCTGGCCCGGATATACAACAACCTGGCTGATATTAATGACCAGGCAGGAAACATTAAGCAGGCAGAAACTTATTATAAAAAGTCGCAGGAGCATTTCCATAAAACCAAACTCTTTAAGGAGTATATTACTGTCAATATAAACTATGCCCAGTTTTTAATCAAACAGAAGGAATTTGAAAAAGCCAGGAAACTTCTTGCAGAAACCATACAACTGGCCAAAGAAAAAGACAATATGTACCTGATGTCCAATGCACTGATATCCTACAGCAAACTTTACAATGCAAAAAGACAGTACCGCACAGCTCTTAATATACTTAATGAAGCAAACAAAAAAGCAGCGCAAACAAATTCTTTTAAATTGAAACAAAGAATTTATTTAGAGTACTACAAAAATTTTAAAAAATTAAGACAATACCGCAACGCATTAAGCTACTATGAACGCTACCAGGAGATGGGAGATTCTATATTCACGAAAGAGACACTAAAAAATATAGCAGAACTGGAAAAACAGTATCAACTAAAACAAAAGGAAAAAGAAATTCTTCTGTTATCGTCCAAAAACAAACTGAAAGAACTGGAAAATACCGCACAGCGAATTAAAATAAAAAATGTCACCATTGTTAGAAATGTTGCCATTGGAGGTGGTTTTCTTTTACTGCTGCTGGTCGTCATTAGTTTTTATGCATTTTTGTCCAAACGCAGAGCCAATAAAAAACTTAAAGTATACAATGCTGAAATAACAGAACAAAAAGAAGAGATTCAATCACAAAACGATGAGATTGCAGCACAACTTAAGCAAATCGAAAAACAAAAAAACGAGCTGGAGATACAGCAAAACAATATTAAAGATAGCATTAACTATGCACAATATATTCAAAAAAGTATTTTCCCATCAGAAGATTTCTTCAGCCAGTTTTTTAATGATTATTTCATATTTTACCGGCCAAAAGACATTGTAAGTGGCGATTTCTATTTCGGAGAAACAAGCCCAGACGCTATTTACCTGGCTGTTATAGACTGCACCGGCCATGGAGTCCCAGGTGCTTTTATGAGTATGCTTGGCTACAATGCTTTGCGCTCTGCAGTATTAGAGCAAAAAATAACCAACCCATCTAAAATACTCGATCACATAGACTTGCACATTAAAGAGGCCACCCACTCATCGCCGGAAATTGAAGGTAGCGGAATGGACGTGATTTTGCTGAAATTTGATAAAGAAATGCATGAGGTGGAAGTAAGTGGAGCCAAACGGCCGCTAATTATTTTCAGAGACGGAGAACTAATTGAAATTGCCGGTACTAAACGTTCAGTAGGCCGATTAAGTCATAAAAACCAAAAAAAATTCACCTCAAAAAAGTGGCCACTTGAACCTAACGATACCTTGTATCTGTTTACAGATGGCATTGTCGATCAATTTGGAGGTCCCAAAACTAAAAAATTTAAGTCTGTGCAGTTTAAAAATAAGCTCTCAGAAATACAAAACATGGAATTATCTATACAGAAAAATATATTAATTCGTACATTTGATGAATGGAAAGGCCAGAATGAACAAATCGACGATATATTGGTATTAGGTATTAAGATATAAAACAAATAACACTTATGAGCGTACTGATCAACGACAATTCCAAAATACTGGTGCAAGGATTTACCGGTAGTGAGGGCAGTTTTCATGCCCAACAAATGATAGATTACGGCACAAATGTAGTAGGTGGCGTAACACCCGGAAAAGGTGGAGAAACACATCTTGGCAAGCCTGTTTTCAACACAGTTGAAGAAGGGAAAAAAGCTACAGGAGCAAATGTTTCGGTTATTTTTGTACCACCCGCCTTTGCAGCCGACGCCATAATGGAAGCAACCGATGCAGGAATTGAGCTCATTGTAACCATAACCGAAGGTATACCAACCAGCGATATGGTTAAGGTAAAAGAGTATATGGACGGTAAAAAAACAAGACTGGTTGGACCCAATTGTCCGGGTGTAATTTCACCGGGAATGGGTAAAGTAGGAATTATGCCGGGCTTTATACATGAGCAGGGTACCATTGGCATTGTATCACGTTCAGGAACCTTAACTTACGAAGCTGTTGACCAGGTTACAAAGGCCGGCCTTGGTCAATCGACCTGTATTGGTATTGGTGGCGACCCAATTGTAGGTACCTCTACACTCGATGCTGTAAAACTACTGATGGAAGATGAAGGTACAGACGGCATCATCATGATTGGTGAAATTGGAGGCAATATGGAAGCAGAAGCTGCCGAATGGATTAAAGCAAACGGTAAAAAACCTGTTGTAGGTTTTATTGCCGGTCAAACAGCTCCAAAAGGCCGAAGAATGGGACACGCCGGTGCTATTATCGGAGGTAAAAACGATACTGCCGCAGCTAAAATGAAGATTATGCAGGATTGTGGCATTCATGTAGTTCAGTCACCAGCTCATTTGGGCGAAACCATGGCCAAAGCGCTTAAGAATTAATTAATGATAATAATTCCAGGGGCTTTCTGTTTTTCTGCAGGAAGCCTCTTTTTTATAAAACACCCTCCCAAACAGCAGGCAAACCTTTTGTTTCAAATAACTCATCGCTCTACACCTGTTTTGTGCATGAATATGATAACTGGTGAAATAGATGTTGATTAAAAGTAACATATCTTCCAAGCCTTTCTAGTTTGGGTGTCCCGTTCTGGTTCGTTCAAATTTTTAAACTGTGTTACATAAATCCAGACATTTATGATGATTAATTTCTTTTTTAAAGATTGCTCGCCACGCACCCCATCATAAAAAGACGCCACGAACGCTACGAGTTATCACGTTGCGAACGTTGCGCCTTCGTTGCGGTCGCTGCGTGAAATATGATTCCAAAACGTCATTAGACTGAAGCAAAAAAGTAAGATTAAAAATGACTATTCCATTTTAATGCATTCTGTAGTTTTGTTCTCCGATTGCTCAAAACAGGCAACAGCAAGCAAACCCTTTGTTTCAAATAGCTACCTCTTCTACATTGATAAAAACCAGTAAAAAAAACCTAAAAAGTCTGGAGTATTCGCCCGGCTGGCCTATTTTTGTTAAAAAAATAATATGCAACCACTTGCAGAACGTCTACGGCCCAAAACCATTGATGAATATATCGGACAGGATCACCTTGTTGGTGAAGGCTCTGTGCTCCGGCAACACATTATTAATGGCAGAATACCATCAATGATTTTATGGGGCCCGCCCGGTGTAGGAAAGACGACCCTGGCACGCATCATAAGCAATCAACTAGACAGGCCTTTTTACACCTTAAGTGCTGTTTCAAGCGGTGTAAAAGATGTACGTAAAGCCATAGATCAGGCCAGAAACGCCCAAATGTTCAACAAAGATGGCGCAATTCTTTTTATTGACGAGATACACCGTTTCAGCAAATCACAGCAGGATTCATTGTTGGGCGCAGTTGAGGAAGGTATTATTAAGCTTATTGGAGCCACAACCGAAAACCCCTCTTTTGAAGTAATTACCCCGCTCCTCTCCCGCTGCCAGGTTTATGTATTAAAATCGCTCGAAGAAAAAGAGCTTGATATACTTGCCCAAAAAGCCATCACAGAAGATGCTGAAATGAAAAAACGTAAGTTCGATATAAAACAAAAAACAGCACTTTTCAGATATTCAGGAGGAGATGCGCGAAAATTGTACAATATCATCGAGCTTTTGGCCAATAATACCGACACCGACCCGGTAATTGTAGACGATAAAAGGGTAACCGAAGTACTGCAAGCCACAACAGCACAGTACGACAAACAGGGAGAACAACATTACGACATCATATCAGCATTCATTAAATCAGTGCGCGGAAGCGATCCCAACGGTGCTATTTATTGGTTGGCGCGCATGCTCGAAGGTGGTGAAGATGTTAAATTTATTGCCCGCCGACTGGTAATTCTTGCCGCAGAAGATATAGGTCTTGCCAATCCGAATGCATTATTAATGGCCAATGCATGTTTCGATGCAGTGCATAAGATAGGAATGCCCGAAGCACGCATACCATTATCTGAAGCTACCATATACCTGGCAAACTCAGCCAAAAGCAACAGTGCCTACATGGCTATTGACGAGGCACTGGCGCTGGTAAAACAAACGGGCGATCTGCCAGTACCGCTGCACCTACGCAATGCGCCTACCAAACTCATGAAAGAGCTCGATTATGGCAAGTCTTACAAATATAGTCACGACTTTCAGGACAACTTTACCGATCAACAATACCTGCCTGACAAATTAGATGGGCATACTATTTATAAACCTCAAAGCAATAGCCAGGAGCAAAAATCCGGGGAGAGTCTCACAAAACGATGGAAAAATCGTTATAAATATTAAACTTAATTTTCTCTAAATCAAACAGTGGCAAAACAGCTCTAAAAAAACCGTAAAAATTCGTAATAATATTTTTGTTGATTCGATGTAACCCTTTATATTTGCACCCGCTTTGGCACACAACCGACTCAGTAGCTCAGTTGGTAGAGCACATCCCTTTTAAGGATGGGGTCCTGGGTTCGAGACCCAGCTGAGTCACAAAAAATGCGACAATCAAACGATTGTCGCATTTTTTTATTTGAACCCCTGCCAAAATATCTTAATGTTTATACTAGCCACATAATGTAACTATAAAAAAAGCCTTGCAAATATTCACTTGCAAGGCTATAATAGTTTTTCTGTGCCCAGAACAGGAATCGAACCTGCACTTCATTGCTGAAACTAGTCCCTGAAACTAGCGCGTCTACCAATTCCGCCATCTGGGCGCCTGTGCCCGGAACAGGAATCGAACCTGCACCCACTTACGTGGACATGGCCCTCAACCATGCGCGTCTACCTATTCCGCCATCCGGGCTGTTTTTAGCGGATGCAAATATAATGGATTTTTTTTCATGTGCCAAAACCATTAAGTTGATTTTTTTAGCAGAAAAGAACACCAAAATTAATTCACAAAAGATTATTGCTTTTTACTAAAAAGTAATAATATCATTTACAATACATTCCATTAATAAGATTGTCGGGACCCTTTCGCATAGCTAAAAGTAACTTTTAAAGCAAGCCCATCATAAATAAGACTTATTACCCGTTTTAACATCACAACTCAGGAATATATGCTAACTTTGTAGTTTGTATTTTTATTCAATATGAGAGAACTTTTCTCCGAATATGCTTTGCCCGCTACACTGGCCATAATTATGGGCGGTATGGGACTTTCGCTTGAGTTTAAAGACTTCAGGCAGGTATTTGTCAGGCCACGTCCCATACTAACGGGTCTTTTCAGCCAGATGATACTCCTCCCACTTATCGCGTTTGTGCTTGTCGGGTTCACCGACCTCGATCCATATATAAAAGTTGGCTTTATACTCATAGCAGCCTGCCCCGGAGGCACAGCATCGAATCTGGTCACGCACCTTTTAAAAGGTAATCTGGCCCTGTGTGTATCGCTATCTTCGCTCAACAGTTTGCTCATTCTTTTTACGCTTCCACTATATGTAAACATTGCATTGCAAATATTTGTAGGTACATCGGCCGAAATCCACCTACCCTTTTCATCGACCATGCGCGAGGTATTTTTTGTAATTGCCATACCGGTTTTTACAGGTATGCTCATACGCTGGTGGAAGAAAGAGATGGCCATAAAACTCGAAAAACCTTTGCGCTACATCATGACGCTTTTGCTATTAGCTGTTTTTGTTGTAGTCATATTTTTTGAAGAGCAGGAAGAAGCCGCACAAATAAAAGATTACATTGATATTCTGCCGTGGGCCCTGGCACTCAATGTAGTCTCAATGATTGCCGGATTTCTGGTTGGTATGGGGCTCAAAACAGGTTATAAAAACAGCTACACCATCAGTATTGAGGTTGGCTTGCAAAACAGCGCCCTGGCCATATTTGTGGCCAAATCATTATTGGAGAACAATACCATGGCCGTAGTAGCAGTCATTTACAGCTCCTTCACCTTCTTCAGCACCGCATTCATTGGCTGGCTTTTAAAACAATACGTTTTTAACCGCTACGTGGTAAAAAGAAACCAATAAAAATAAAGCCTGAGTACTCGTACGGCAGCGGGTTTCTCGCAACGAGCGCAAAAAGTTCTTACGTTGCAGGCGTTGCGTAATTCAAAAACCACCTCATGTCCTGACTGAATCAATCCGAGCAACCCTCAGCGACAGCCTCGCAGCAAGCGAGACCGTCGCTTGCCTGAGCGCGCGCCTTTTTCGTTTCCAGACAATACTGGCACCGATCACAGATGGGCGCTAACGGTTAGAGTCAGTGAGGTGCGGGGAGGCAGGTAAGTGTGTCAGTTTCGGTTTCCTGTTCCGGTTATTCACCTCATCCTGGCCCTCTTCCGCTGGTAATCGGACACGGCCTCAAGGAGAAAGAGTGCTCCGTTATATTACCTCATCCTGTCCTTCTCCTGAGAGGAGAAGGGACGCTCCGATCAGGTTGTATTACAGAACACTAACCTGATTACAGGTAATTTCGTTCGTTTTGTTGCTCATGGCCGTAGCGTAGAAATTTTGTACAGGCTGCGCAGTG
>NZ_DATFKB010000212.1:0-6822 GCF_035268865.1 Salinivirga sp.
TACACGGTGTTTTTTGTACCACGGGGTCTCACGGGGTTTGGCACGGCGTTACACGGTGTTTTTTGTACCACGGGGTCTCACGGGGTTTGGCACGGCGTTACACGGTGTTTTTTGTACCACGGTATTATTACTCCGTGCGACACCGTGGTATTATTACTCCGTGAGACACTGTGGTATATTTACTCCGTGTAACACCGTGGTATATTCCCCCGTGCGACACCGTGGTATAACTCCTTAGTTTGTCAGTTTTTCAAATATTTTTAAATAATCTTTATATCTATGCTTTTTATCAAAATTGTTTTCAGCACGTGTAGCACATTTTTCAGATAACTCAATTTGATTTAATTTATCCAAACCTTGTATAGCTTTAAGGATACCGCCAACATTCCCTTTTTCCACCACTGCTCCTGTCTCTGCATCAATGGCTTCCGGACTCCCACCAGTATTGTAAGTGATTACCGGCGTACCGCAAGCCAGAGCCTCGATATTGGTCGTCGGGAAATTATCGATATAAGTGGGATTTACAAAAACCATAGCTGTATTGTACCAGCCCACCAATTCCTGAATATTTTCGGTGCGTTCTATCCCTGTTATAGGTTTGGGTAATTGTTCAATTTGTTTTTTTGATAAACCAATAAGCACAATTTTGAAATGTTCCGGTAATTTTTGGCTTAAAGCGATAAAATCATCTAAGCCTTTTCTCCTGTCCCAGGTGCTGGCGACACCAAGAACTATTTTTTTATGATTACTCGGTATCGTCTCCTGTGGTTTGAAGGTGTCTAAATCTATACCATTGTGAATGACCTCGACTGCATAATCTTTTAGAAACGATTTTTTTACGCTGTTAGAAAGCCATTTGCTGGGCGTGACTATCCTTAAGTTTGTAACACCCTTAAATGCTTCCTTTTTATCTTCAAAATTTTGATAACTACGATCTGTAAATGCTTTGGGGTAGTATTTTGTTTTTGGACAATCTTTACAATGGGTTTCCCATTTATGGCAATCTACAACACCATCGTAATACGTGCAGTGGCCTGTAAATGGCCAGCAATCGTGAAACGTCCACAAGACCGGCAGTTGTTTAGTTTTCAGATAATCAAATAAAATTTTGTAATTGATGTAGTACCCGTGAATGTTATGAAGACCAACGACGTCGGGCTTCACCTCATCAACTTTATTTAAGAATTCTTTAGTGGCTTGTGAAGAGCCCAGGCCATGTTTGTCAAATAATAAGGTTTTTAACCCATGCTTATACGTATCCAGGGTTGTTCCTATCTTTATTTTTCTCGATTGACTAGGCCGGTTGCCTCGTCCAAAAGCGATATAACTTTCGTGACCATGTTCAATTAAAACCTTACCTATGTCTTCAGCAATCCGGCCTGTACTTCCTGAATTTACTGCCGTATTAATTTGAAGTATGCGCATGGTTATTTTACAGAGTTAAGAGGGTTTGAAGATTGAGATTCCAGGTTCTGAATTCCAGGTTTCGAATTTTCTTGCCTAGCCCTATCCCGAAATTGTCGGGAGGTGAAATAAATATTAATTCTTTATTGATTGTATGTTATGAGTTCAATTATAGACCCTCAACTTGAGACTTGAAACTTGAAACTTGAAACTAAAATATATCATGTGTCAAGTTCGATACGCTTTACTCTTTTTTCACTCACTTTTTGAATCCTGCTCTGGATCGAATTAAGCCCAAAAGCCATTATTTCTGTAAAAGAAGGGCTAAACTTGTGACCTTAGAGCCGTATTTGGTCTGCCAGGGCAATTCCCCTAATGGCATGACCTTAATATCCGCTCCTTCCCTTACATGTCGCTGCATGGCTAAATAGGGTCCACTATTAAAGTTGTTGTTAGGGTTAGCCGAATCGCCCAGTTTAAAATAATCGTGTAATAAAATTATGCCGTTTGGATTGAGACATTTTAGAGCTTTAGGGACTTCTTTATATACGGTTTGTGCGGAGTGGTCGCCATCTAGAAATATAAAATCGTACTTATCTTGGGGCGTTTGAAAATAGTCTAAAGAATTCTGACTCATGAATTTTGTGGTGATTCCTAAATCCAATTCGTTAAGCAACTCCTGCGGTGATTTTGGACTTTTAAATTTTAGCCAAGGCTTTTCAGCATCGCAATTCACGTCTCTTAAATCCAAGGTTGAAAAGGCGGCTTTGACATCGTGTTTTTTAAAATTATTATCTAAAGCTGAAGCTACATGTACAGTCGATGCCCCAATGTGTGTTCCTACCTCCAGTACAGATTTTGGCTTGAAGTGACTTATAATAAAGAAAAGGGCCTTTCTATCTCCCCGATTTACGCCACCGGTTAGGTCCGGAATTTGTAGGGCCTCTATTTTGTTTTCATAAGACTCCCAGGCCTTCCAAATGGCTTTTTTGCTAAAAATATCATCCGAATTTACACTAGAAGCGGAACGTAAATTTGAGGCGTCAAGCTTTATTTTACTTACCGCATTCAGTTTAAGGGTTTCCACGCGTTCACTGTTTCTAAGGCTTTTTATCTTTGAATATAAAGAATCAGGAAGTATTTTTTTGATGAGTTTTTTAGCTTTCATTACAGCTTTTGAATTTGAGTATGACCGGTTCGTTAACTTTTGGGGTGCAAAATAAATAATTTTTTGATTAAACTATTCTTTTTCAACTAAAGCCATAAAATGCTTATGGAGTTTTTCTAACAAAAATACCATCAACCTGGAGCAACTGGCCTGTCTCAGGATTCGCAAACCCATTTTCAAGAGAAAATAATTGAAATCCCAAGCTGTCGAGGTAATCTATCATTGGCCTGAACAATAGTTCATTCTGGTATAATGGAATAATGGACATTTCGAGTTGAATGATTTTAATGTGCTCTAAAGTGGCTTTTGCGCCATCTATCACCTGTTTTTCGAAGCCCTGCGTGTCGATCTTCAGCATGATGTTATCCTCGTTGTCACACAATTCGTCAAATACAGAATCCAATGTTTTAATTTCAATGTCTTCCACATCAATATATTTAGAATGCGGTGCACTGCTTAAGTGTTCCGGCAACATGTCTAAAATGGAACTGCTGCTTGAATTTTTAGAGACATTGATGGTGTTGGTCTGGTTTTCGTGGCCTAAGGCAAAATTAAAGGCCTTCCATTTTGCATCTTTTCCTGCCAAAGCATGCAGTTTTTCGAAGGCGGTTTTTAAAGGTTCGAATGACCGTATTTTATCCTGATACCCATAACTTCTCATGTAAACCGCAAATTGACCGGTATTCGCTCCAATGTCGAGTATGCAATTGATGTTTTGGCTTTTTATGATCTTCAGGCGTCGCCGAATATCTGCATCAGGATACCTTTTCAACTGAAAGTTGAATTTCTGTAAAAGTTTTTGAATACTATTAATCATAATTCTACTTTGCTATGCCTAGTTTAAATGCTTCAGAAGCGTTTCTGAAAACTTATGCGCAGAGTTCGCTTTTATGAAGGCCTTGCTGTCAAAGTGTTGGGCTTCAATTTTTAGTTTATCAATTGTATTAATGGCATGGATGATCGCGTGTTTAAGAGAAAAACTGTCATTGTAGTTTACAATTCCTTTATACCCCTTGAAGGCTTCTTTATAAAAGCCTTTATCCGGCGCAATTACCACTTTATTGTTGGCCAGGCAATGGTTTACGATTCCGCTCGAATTTTCAACATTCTTATTGGTGATTAGCACCACATCAGATTGTTGCATGTAGGCTGAAAAATCGTCATCCGGCACAAAATCATTTCGTATAGAAATCCTGTTTTGTTCTTTCAGTTGGTGGACCTTAGCGGTAGTAAGGTCTGTATCTCTATTGACCTTCCCAATCAGCAGTAGGTGGACTTTCTCAGCATATGCTGCGTCTAAATTTGAGAAGGCGTCGATGATATCCAATGTGCCTTTGTAGGCGTCTAATTTACCTATTTGCAGGAAGGTTAATGCGGATGGTTTTATAGTATGGTAATTGTAAATATCCAATTTTGAAGGCGATGTTATTCGCACCGGATCGTTGATAAACTCAATTTTGGAAGACCATTCCCTGTAAAAGTTAACCCCTTTTCTATCGTTTAGTAAAAATACCCTGGTACAATTTTTACTAAATAACAGTAATCTCAAATATAGCTCACGTTTAAAAATTGTAAGCCTTTTGGTGTTTTGTTCTCTAAAACGGTAAGGCGAATTAAAAATAATTCCGGAGAAAGTAAACGGGAGTTTTAAAAAAGGGTTTAAAATACTATAATGTCTTAAGATAAGATTAAGGTTAAGAAACAATACATGGTCAAATTGAAATTGTTTATTAACTTTAATTATCTGTTGATATATAAAGTCTGCCATATGTTTGGTACTTTTAAAATGGCTGTACGTTTTTCCCAGGCTTTCCTCAAAAAAATGAATTGATTTATAGATCTCCGTATTTTTCAGATTTTTCAAATGCGGTATGAGCAAAGGCGTTAAAAAAATAATGAAGTCCTCACTTTTATGATCCTTATTGATTTTTTTGAGCACATGTTTTAAATACTCAGGATAATGACCGGAAGTTTGGAATTCAATAATTAAAGTTTTCAAGTTGAATGCTTCAGGTTTATGTGGTTTCAGGATTCCGGGTTTGTTGATTCCAGGTTCCGGGGTTGTTGATTCCAGGTTCCGGGTTTGTTGATTCCTGGTTCCGGGGTTGTTGATTCCAGGTTCCGGGTTTGGTGATTCCAGGCGTTGTCCTGAGTTAATCGAAGGATTTGTTGATTCCAGGTTTCATGCTGTTAATTCCAGATTCTGGGTTTTTTAATTCCAGGTTTCAGGTTTTTCATTCCGGGTTCCGGGTTTCAGGTTTGGTGATTCCGGGTTCTATGCCGAATTGCTTTGGCTTTTGGGAGTTTGGTTTTTGATTAATGCCTGATTTCGATACAATTTTTCTGCGAAAAATCACTCAATCGACGGCATTAATTCGATATAATTTTTCTGCGAAAAATCACTCAATCATCCGGCTTTGATTTGATACAATTTTTCTGTCAAAATTACTTAATCTGACGGATTTGATTTGGTGGGTTCATGATTTTTGGTTTTTTTATTCCAGGTTTCGGGTTTGTAATTCCGGGTTTGTAATTCCGGGTTTTTAATTCCGGGTTTTTTTATTCCAGGTTTTTTAGTAAAGTTCATTGACCAACTTGGAATTTGTGAACTTGGAATTCAATTATTCCTGATTCCAGATTATGTGATTCCAAGTTCCAGGTTCTTTAATTCCAGGCGTTGTCCTGAGTTAATCGAAGGATTTTTTTATTCCAGGTTTCAGGTTTTTTATTCCGGGTTCCATTCCAGGTTTCGGATTCCAGGTTTCTTTCCATCCCGAATCGCAAAGGCTCTCGGGGCTTGGGTTTCAGGTTTTTAATTCGATAATTGCAGGTTTTAGTTCCAATTTTGAACTTTAAACTTAAACCTGAAATTTGTAACATACCCTCTACAACAAGTCATTTCCCAATTGTGAGGACGTCATAAACTCTACCTCCGGCCATTTTGAAGTGATGTTTTTCAACAGCATAGACAACTGTTCCAGTGCTTTGGGCCTGTTTTCCGGATTTAGACCACTCACATAATTTGCCCGATGGGTGCTGATGACTGCAGGGTTTTTGTATTTAAAAGCCTCTTGGATTTGTGCCATCGCATAAGTTACCCAATCCTTAGACTGTGGAGAACTCGGTTCAAACATGACATTTCTGGTGATGACTTTTAAGCCGGCTTTGGTGGTTTTTCCCATCCAAAATAACTTCTTTTGGTACCATTTGTTATCCAAAGGGTTGCTGTGCAGTTTGGGAAGGCCGATGTATTTTATCCCATTGTCTGCTAAGCTCTGGTTTAATCGTAAATCAAA
Organism: Salinivirga sp.; assembly: GCF_035268865.1. Taxonomy (GTDB): domain Bacteria; phylum Bacteroidota; class Bacteroidia; order Bacteroidales; family Salinivirgaceae; genus Salinivirga. The sequence goes on from NZ_DATFKB010000212.1 coordinate 5,869, forward strand.
CGGGCTGTCAGGTGCCAGGAAATACGTGACGTCGTTATGAAACACGTCTTCTATAATGTTTACGCCTTCTTCTATGTTGGTTTTTAAATCCTCTAATTCGCTATCGTCCTGAATGTTAAATGTTGACCTGTAAGATAGATTTTTATGCTTCGTGAATAATTTGGCTTGTCCCCAGATTCTGTTGTTAAACCCATCGACGACGATCTCATCGTCTTCTTCCAAAGCTCTCATCCATGAATGCACGTGAAGGTGTTCTCTACCGTGAAACCCCAGTTCGATGAGGTTGTCTTTGAGCGCTGAATGGTACCAGTTTAGTAATTGCTCCCCATCTTTACGATTCTTAAAGGTTTCGTCAATCCGTTCGTATTGGTATGCTTTGAAGTCGGCTGCTTCGATGGCTTTAAAATCAGGATTTGCCGGATTCATTAAAAAGGTGAAGCAAGCAGAGTTTGCATGTTTATCTTTAACACTTTTAAGCACTTTCTCTAGGGCCACAACATCTTCATAAGACTCAAAACAATCGTTGTAATGCATCCATTGCCCGGGCTTGGAGTTGGTCATGTAATGGTCTCGAATCCTTTTATTTTTAAACCTAAAACTGCCCCAATCGTCGCTTTCAAAAACGACGATCTTGCGATGGGTTTTTTTACCGATGAGGTGTTTGAGCATTACTATTTGATTCCAGATTCCGGGTTGTTGATTCCAGGTTTGTTAATTCCAGGTTTCGGGTTGTTGATTCCAGGTTTTTTATTCCGGGTTCCGGGTTTTTTAATTCCAGGTTTCAGGTTTTTAATTCCAGGTTCCGGGTTTGTTGATTCCAGGCGTTGTCCTGAGTTAATCGAAGGATTTGGTGATTCCAGGTTTCAGGTTTTTAATTCCAGGTTACGGGTTTTTTAATTCCTGGTTTTTTATTCCGGGTTCCGGGTTTCAGGTTTGGGGATTCCGGGTTCTATG
>NZ_DATFKB010000213.1:0-35064 GCF_035268865.1 Salinivirga sp.
ATAAGAGATCCCAAAATCATAGCTGTAGCACTCTTTCCGTAACGATCAATAATAAACCCAAACAAGGGTGTAAAAAAAGCTGTCCCTATTGGTAATAATGAAGTCACACGGCCGCTTTGCACGTCTGTAAACCCAAATTTATCGGCAAAAAAGTCTGGCGCATAAGACACAAAAGGAAATACTGCGGAATAAAAAGTAACGCACAAAAGAACAATATAAATAAATGGACGATTGCTCAATATAACGCCCAAATCTTTAAAAGAAAACTTTTCGGGCGCGGCTTTTGGTGTAGTTAGTGCTACTTGTTTGTCTAATTTTGCATCAAGCAGCATATAAACCATAAAGGCCAACAAACCACTAAGCACTAAAATTGCGGCCAACCAAACAGCTGTTGTAAGGTTTGGTCCTCCACCAGCTACAACAGGTGATACTTGCAATGCAGCAAAAGTTCCAAGCCTACCAAACCCAACTTTTAAGCCAAAAGCAAGCGCAAGGTTTTTACCCTTGAACCATTTTACAAGAATTTTACTAACTACAACAATGCTGGTCTCAGCTCCAAGACCAAAAAAGAACCGTCCCAGAAGCATCATTTTCAGTTCAGGAGAGTAGTTGGGTAAAAAAGAGGACATTAAACCATAGCCGGGGCCTCCCGCAATATAATAATCCGATGCGCCATAAGCCGTAAGAAGTGCCCCAAAAGCCATAAAAAAGACAAACATAAACCCTGTGCGACGGATCCCAAATCGGTCGAGAATTGCTCCACCTATTACCGCCATTAATAAAAAAGTGTTGGGTATGGAATAGAAAGAGACAAATAAACCGTAATCGGTATTGGTAAAGTTGAATTCTTTAAGTAAAAGATCCTTTAGGGTGGAAAAGGCATCATAAAAATAGTAATTAACAGATAAAACAAACCCTACAAGGACAAGCACAGCCCAGCGCAAGGCAGGTGAATCATTTAGAGCTCTTCTTACCTTTTCCATAAATTAAAGATTTTGAGAGGCAAATATATTATAAAACTTATTACAGCCTAAAAAAACGACAGAATCTATTCCCATTAATGTTTTATTATTGAGTTGCTAAAAATTAATCCGGAGTTTTCATGCTTCAATATTATTAAATAGTATCCGGCAGAAAGATCTGCAGCATTCAGCTTTATACAATGCCTGCTATCTGTAAAATATACTTTCTCACCTGGTTTCACTAACAAGCCTGCAGTATTATAAACTTCAAGCAAATAAGCCCCAGCGTGCATTGAACTCATATCAATATTTACTACACCACGAGTTGGATTAGGATAAACATCAAAGCGGGTATTAGAAAGCTCACCACCCAACGAAGATGCGGGAGATGTGTCAGGAGCAATACTATAGATTCCCCTTCCAAAAGTAGCCGTTACAAGCTTATTTGTTGGCTGATGATAATCCAGATCGGTAAAAAACATAACTGGTAAACCCTCACCAAGTATATTCCAGCTATTGCCATTATTGCGGCTTATATAAACACCAACGTCAGTTGCTACTATAAGCACATCCTCAGCTATATTTATGATTCTATTAATTGGAACATCAGGTAGTACAGTGCTTATATTTACCCATGTATTTCCACGATCATCAGACCGGTATACATGACCTGCATTATCATAAAAACTATATCCCGAAAAGGTAGCATATATTACTTCCGGATCAGAAATGCTTGTAGCAACGCTGGTTACCCATCGGCGCGGTAACGAAGCTGATATATTGTTCCAAGAATCGCCACCATTCACGGTTATGCTGATATTACCATCATCTGTACCAGCTAAAACAATATTTTCATCTAAAGCAGACACCGAAATGGATGTAATTGTATTAAATACCATGTTTCCTTCACCTGGCCCATCTGTAAGATCGGGGCTAATTGGGGTCCAATTCTGAGCACGATCAGTAGATTTATATACACGGTGAGCACCATAAAAAAGTTCTTCAGGATTGGATGGGTTAAAAACCACAGGGGTATTCCAGTTTTTTCTATCCTCAGGCTCAATGCCAGTAATTGCCATATCCCAGTTTTCACCGCCATCTGCCGATCGCATGAGACCACCATACTGATATTCTGTATAAATGTAGTTATTATCAATTGGGTCGACAAGATTATAAAAACCGTCTCCTTGTGAGATAATCTCCCAATCGCTAATACCACCATTCATTGTTCGCATGGAGCTATTATCCTGTGTACCACCATAAATCCGCTCAGGTATAATATAATCAATCTCACAAGTATAAAACTGTGTAATTGGGAGACCATCAGCTTTCTGATAATCAACACCTCCATTCGAACTGTAATAGAAACCTCCATCATTACCAATATAGACTTTCTCTGGATTTGCAGGATCAAAAGCTAATGCATGTTGGTCAACATGTGCTCCATCAAAAACATTGAACCACGAACTACCTCCATCTGTGGTTTTATGCATTGCTAATGCTCCTATATATACGGTATTATGATCTATTGGATCAACATATATTCTACCAAAAAACCAATTATAGGGTGCATCATAAATACCTTCGGTACTCTTTCCTATCCAACTATCGCCGTAGTCACTACTTCTGTATATCCCTTTAATAAAATGAGTCTCTTCATCTACCACGTAGGCATATAAAAAATTGGGCGATGAAGGCGCTACAGCTATACCAATCCTCCCTGCAGTATCTGGCAAACCGGCTTCTAACTTGTCCCAGGTCTGCCCACCATCATAGGACCTGTAAATTCCTGAAGCCGCACCTCCAAAATTTATGTAATTCAACCCTTGATCTCTTTGCCAGGCAGCCGCATAAAGTGTATCAGGTTGAGTAGGATGCATGGCCAGATCGATAAATCCAGTTGAATCATTTACCCAAAGGCTCTGTTCCCATGTTTCACCGCCATCTACCGTTTTATATATTCCCCGGTCGCCTCCATTTTCGAAAATGGGACCCATTGCAGCAACGTAGCAAACATCTGAATTCCTAGGGCTAACAAGAATCTTTCCAATACTTCCGGCATTTTCCAGACCTACGTAATCCCAATCTTTTCCACTATTTATTGATTTAAACACCCCTACACTCCCCCCTGCTTGTGAGCTTGCACCACCATTAGCTTCTCCTGTACCGGCATAAATAGTAGTTGTATCTGAGGGAGCTATACACAAGTCTCCGATCGACAACATACCCACACTATCAAATATGGGTTCCCAGTTTGACAAATCAGTTGTTTTAAAGATGCCGCCAGAAGCGGCTCCAACATAAATAGTATTTTCTGCAACCTCAATATCAGTAATTCTTCCGCCAATATTATCGGGCCCGCAAAAACTCCATTCACTGGAATCAGAATATTTATTTTGCCTTGTTACAGACATCATCGCATCCCTATAGGCATTACGATCTATCTTACCTGATGGAAAAGCACGTTGTCTATAAAACCATTCATTTGGAAATAGTTTCTTTTCCTCTTCTAATTCCTTCTTTGCAATCTCATTATCTGTATAAACATAATGAATAAGAACTCCAAAAACTATTAAAAAAAACAATAGTATTCCTAAAATAATCTTGCTTCGAAATATAAAACTCATAGCTGTAGTATTTAATTTTTCCTAAAAATAACAACAAATTTTTAATCTCAAATGAAAACAGACGTTATAGGAAGTAATAACACCATTAATTATTATTTGATGAAATCACCACAGATAAATATTTTCAGCTAAATACATTGAACTAAAAAATAAAACGATGGTTATATTTATTGATGAAATAATGTTTAATCTAAATTTATTGCCTTATGAAAAAAATGATTGTTTTAATGCCTCTATTTTTAGCGACTTTTGCGTTATTCTTGACATGCGATAACAAAACAAACAATAAACAAGCTAATCAATCCAAAGAAACCAAAGAAGAAATGAAAAAAGAAACAGCAAAAAAAGACTGCGACCAGGTTCACTGGAGTCATCATAAAGGAGAACATGGTCCCGAAAATTGGGCAAACTTATGTGAGGGCTTTAAAGATTGTAATGGCGACAAACAATCTCCCATTGACATCAAAGAGGCTGTAAAAGGAGAAAGTCTAAAGCCGTTGAAGTTTGAATATGGAAAAACGAAAGTGAACATAATAAACAACGGACATACTGTGCAATTCAACATCGATAAAGGAAGCAGTATGATGGTTGATGGCAAGAAATATGATTTATTGCAATTTCACTATCATGCAACAAGTGAACATACAATAAATGGGGAGTACTCGCCACTTGAAGTTCACTTTGTGCACCGACATGCAGACGATGACTTTGCTGTTTTGGGCATTATGTATGAAGAAGGAGAAGCGAATGATCTGTTTAACAAATACCTGAAACATTTTCCGGCAGATAAAGGTGAATATACCTCAGACGAAAAATTTGATTTGGCAGCGCTTTTACCCGATAACTTAAGTTATTACCACTACGACGGTTCTCTAACCACACCGCCATGTTCAGAAGTAGTCAGTTGGTATTTACTTCAAAATCCATTACGAGCTTCACAGGAGCAAATAAAAGATTTCTCAGATATTTTGGATAAAAACTTCAGACCTATTCAGGAGCTTAATGGTAGAACAATCTATAAATTTGAGGAATAGCTAAATTTATAAAATAAATAAAAAGCCTGCTGAAATAATTCTCAGCAGGCTTTTTGCATTTTCACATTTAAACCGTCCAATTAGTATCTTTGACGCTCAAAGTACTCTGTATGGAGTAATTTATGAGATTGCTTTCCAAGTGGTTCGCCAAGGAATTCTTTGTAAATCTGTACAATTTCCGGGTTCTCATGCGATTTTCGAATAGCCAGGCTCATATCCTCATCATATATTGCCTTCATTCGTTTTTGACGAATCTCATCATTGGTAGGTATAGGTTGACCACCACCACCAAGGCAACCACCAGGACAAGCCATTATTTCAATAAAATGATATTCCACCTCACCGTTCTTAACTTTTTCCATAACGTTACGAGCGTTGGCCAGTCCATGGGCTACACAACACTTAAGTTCTGCACCTTCCAGGAATTTCCAATCTGGTAATACATCTTCAATTTTCACGGTTGCTTCGCGCACTCCGTCCAATCCCCGAACTGGTTCAATATTCAGATTTTCAAATGGGACTTCGCGTCCGGTAACAAGCTCATAAGCAGTACGCAATGCAGCCTCCATTACACCACCGGTTGCACCAAATATAACAGCTGCACCAGAAGACTTACCCATAATACTATCGTATTTCTCCTCTGGTAAATCAGCAAACTGAATACCTGCTTGCATAATCATAACTGCAAGTTCACGTGTGGTTAACACGTAATCTACGTCTTTATAACCACTATCTCGCATTTCAGGTCGATCAGCTTCGAACTTTTTGGCTGTACAAGGCATAACAGATACTGAAACGATATTCTCAGGATCAACATCTATTTTTTTGGCATAATAAGTTTTTGCAAGTGAACCGAACATTTGCTGTGGCGACTTACAGGTTGACATATTATCCAGCATTTCTGGGAATGTATGCTCAAAAAACTTGACCCATCCCGGCGAGCAACTTGTAGTCATAGGAAGAGGTTCACTGTGGTCGCCTTCAACCAGGTTAGCTTTTAAGCGATGTAGAAGTTCAGTTCCTTCCTCCATAATAGTAAGGTCGGCAGTAAAATCTGTATCGAGTACAGAATCAAAACCTAAACGCTTAAGTGCCGACACCATTTTACCGGTTACACGCTCACCTGCATCAAGTTCCAGTTCTTCACCGAGTCCGATACGTACTGCCGGGGCTGTTTGTACTACTACGTGTTTATTAGGATCGGCTATGGCATCCCATACGCGCTCAATATAAGTTTTCTCAATAAGTGCTCCTGTAGGACAATGAATTACACATTGGCCACAATTTGTACAAACCACTTCTCTTATTGGTCGGTCGAAAAAGGTAGAAATCTTCATCTCTGAGCCTTTATTGGCAACAGATAAAGCACCTACGCTTTGCATCTCAGTGCATGTACGCACACACCGTTGACAACGAATACACCGACTATCATCTTTAATAATAGATGGAGAAAGATCATCAATTGTATAAGCTCCGTGCGCAAGATCTAGAAAATCCTGATTTGTAATTTTGTATTCGGCAGCAAGATCCTGCAGTTCGCAATTACCATTTCGGTAACATTTCGTACAATCAGCATTGTGCTCTGAAAGCAGCAATTCAATAATATCTTTACGTGCATTACGTACCATTAAGCTGTTTGTATGAATCTCAAGTCCTTCGCTAACGGGAGTTGCACAAGCAGCGACAAGCTTTCGGGAGCCAACGACTTCGACAACGCATACTCGACAGTTTCCTGCTATGCAAAGGTCTTTGTGATAGCAAAGCACCGGAATTTTTATTTTTAGCTTTTCGGCAGCTTGTAGAATGGTAGTTCCGGCTTCTACACTTACATCAATGCCGTTTATTTTTAAATTAACCATCTTTGACATAATTCAATGCTTTTTTGTTTAGTAAATCATTTCTTCACGGAAGTTTTCCACAATGGATGAAAATGAGTTGGCTACAGACTGACCCAGTCCGCATTTGGCAGTCAATTTCATCGTTTCAGTCAAACGCATCAGTTTATCGAGATAGTGATGTGGTTTATCACCGCGTTTCACAGCTTCGACACCTTCCAGTAGTTGCTGACAACCAACACGGCAGGGGGTACATTGGCCACATGATTCTTCTTCGAAAAACTCCAGATAGTTTTTTAATACATTATACATAGAGCGTGAACTATTGAAAAGCATCATGGAACCTCCGGTAGGGAGTGAAATCCCGGTTAATTTACCCTGGTAACCAATGGCTGTTTCGCGAAATTTTTTGCGGGGCACACAGAAACCTGCTGCGCCACCTACCTGAACTGCTTTTGTATCGCCATCTCCAAAGTCATCAACAAAATCCTGTAACGACATACCCAGCTCAAGTTCGTATATACCGGCAACCGGTGTATCTCCTGAAACAGAAAAAAGTTTTGATCCGCGGCTGTCCTGAACACCAAGGTCGCGAAACTTCTTAGGTCCGTATTTAAATATTGTCCAGGCATGTGCCAATGTCTCAACATTGTTGATAACAGTAGGCTTACCTAAGTAACCAATTTCTGTTGGGAAAGGAGGTTTGTTGCGAGGTTCACCGCGTCTACCCTCCATTGATTCCATTAGGGAACTCTCTTCACCACAAATATATGCACCACTTCCGCTAAAAATCTCAATGCGAAAATCACTTTTCAATGATTTCAATATTTTATGGAAGTTATCTATTTCTTTCTGAAGATTGGGCTTTAAAAAATTGTACTCTCCGCGCAGGTAAATAAATCCTTTTTTCGCTCCTATAATGCGACCACAAGCAGCCATTCCAGTAAGTACTTTATGTGGTACCTGAGATAGAATTTCACGGTCTTTAAATGTACCTGGCTCTCCCTCATCAGCATTACATATTACATACTTTTCATCTCCTTCTGCTTCTGAAGTAAGTTTCCATTTCAGTCCTGTTGGAAATCCGGCTCCACCACGGCCCTTTAATCCAGACCCGATAAGGTCATTAATAAGGTCCTCGTTTGAGCGTTTAAATATTTTTTGAAGTATCGCATCTGTATCATGCTCATTTTTAAATATTAAGTCGATGCGCTTTAACATATGTTTACCCATAATAGTCTTTTTTTTTAATGATCTACTTGTTTTTGTACTCAACTATAATTTCATGTACTTTCTCAATGGTAAGATCAGTATAAATTTCATCATTAATTAGCATTGCAGGGGCTTTGTGACACCAACCCAGACAATTGGTTTCCAATAAAGTAAACTTTCTATCCGGTGTGGTTTCACCCAATTTAATCTTCAAGGCATCTTCCAATGCGAGCAAAATTTGATTTTTGCCTTTCATGAAGCATGTAATCGTTTTACATATACGAATTACATATTCACCGCGGGGTTCTGTATCCATGAAAGAGTAAAAAGTAGCTGTTCCATAAACATCTGCTGCAGAAATCCCCATTTGTTTGGCTATTTCGACCATAGCAAAGTCACTAACTGAACGTTCTTTTTCAATTACACCTTGTAATATGGGAAGCAGTTTTTCGCGCTTACGGCCGTGCTTTTCCACAAGCCCAGTAACAAGTTCCTGAATGTCTGTCATATCTTTCTCTTTTGGTTTAAAATGTGCTTAAAAACAGTTGTTTTGATGTTGCAAAATACCTATTCGTAAGGCTTTGATTTGCTTATGTTTCGAAATTACAATGCTTTTAAGGGGCATACCATGATTTTTGTCGCCATAAAAAATGACAATTGTCATTGTTTAGAACGCCAGCAAATCCAAAAACCACTCTTAATACTTAATATTAGCCAATTACGATAGTTTATGGTTTTACAACATGCTCCAATGAATAGCTAAAAAAACGCCAATTAAGAATGAGACTAAACAAAAACAAGTTATTTAGAGGAAAAAGACACGCCAATGATAGATTAATCTAAAAAACCACCAGGTGGTAATTAAAAAAATCGATTATAATATAAACACTACCTAATGGACAACACAGAGATTAAAACAAAACACATTAACTACGGCAAGCAATAATAAATAACTAAAGTTACTATAAATATAAAATTTACAATCGAATCAACATGAACAGATATTACTCATATTGCAAACCTATTTCAGTTCTAACTTTGTCCAAAATACGAATCAACTGCAAGCTTATTTGAAGTGGAAGCCCGGGACTTTCTGTTCTACCTTCTTTTATGCATTTTTGCACTTCTTCAATTTCATGCACATAACCGTTGCCATTATACTTTAAATCAAACACTTCAACTATATCTTCATCCTCATAGAGCTCTATTTTCTCTGAATGATGAAACCTGGAAGCAAGTTTAATCTTACCCTGAGTTCCATAAATAAATGCTTCAATAGGTGTGTGTGCTTCCAGTGTTGATTCAAGTGAAGCTTTTGAGTGGTTATCATAGCTAAACATCATGGAGCAATAGCTATCAACTCCGGTTTTGGTCATACGGGCTGTAGCCATTATATCAACCGGGATCCCCAATATTAACAAACTAAGATAGACCGGGTATATACCAATATCAAGCAATGATCCGCCGCCAAGTTTCTTCTCAAATAATCTTCCCTGCATATCCATTTTACTTTTAAAACCAAAATCAGCTCTGATGGCCACAATATCTCCAATCACTTTCTTATTGATAAGTTCCAATAATTTCCCGGTTGCAGGTACAAACCGGGTCCAAAGCCCCTCCATCAAAAAAAGCCCCCTCGAACGTGCTTCATTCATCATAGTCTCGACTTCTACTTCATTCATCCCCATTGGTTTTTCAACCAACACATGTTTACCATGTTTTAAACACAACATTGTATATTCAAAATGAAATGTATGAGGTGTTGCGACATAAACCACATCGACCTCATCATCCTGAGCAAGTTCAAGGTAAGAGCCATAAACTTTTGATGGGTTAAAATCAGATCCAAATTGTTTTACGCGATCCATATCTCTAGACGCTACTGCATATATTTCAGCATTTTCCACAACCTGAAGGTCTTCTGCAAATTTTCTGGCTATTTTGCCTGGACCCAATATGCCCCATTTTATTTTTTCCCTCATAATAATTCTTTACTAAAAAATACTAAAGAGTAAAAACTGAGCATAAAACCTCTGCTCTAGAGTATTAATCATCGTATTGTTCTATAATCTTCAAAATACAAATTGTTGGAATAAGTATTCGCTCTGAAGGAGCTTCAAGCTCATCACTCAAGCGGTGTATGGCCATTTCCAGCAAGAAAACATTCAAAATATTTTTAAAATCCTCATCATTTTCTGGTATAAAACGGTTTCCATTGGTTCTGTCCAGGTATGCTCTCAAATAGATTTGAACCATATAGTGGAACCATTTTTCGGCCCATGGTCGCAGGGCATTAATATCTTCTTTCCTTATATTCTGATTTTTCAATATACCTTCGTAAGCAATGTAATGGAAAGAGCTAATAATTGAAGCAATGTCTGAAAGCGGTGATTTTTTCAATCTCCGCTGGCTGTATCTTTTTCCGGGACTACCCTCGAAATTAATAAAGACAAAATCGCGGCCTGTAAAAAGTACGTGCCTTAGCTTAAAATTACCATGTGTACGTATCTTCATAATATCAAGCTTATTGCTGTATACTTTTTTCAAAACCTGCAATACTTTGTGCTTAAGCGGGAAAATACGCCCAACGTCATCTCTGATATTTTCAGGAATCTGATCGTACTTACGCTCCAGTGTATGATATACTTCACGAACCGGCGATTGAAAAGAACTAAACAATGACCGCTGATAATGCAATGAAAACTCTTCGGGATAAAACTCAGGATCTTCCTTCTCTGAAGCCAAAGCAGCATGAAGCTCAGCAGTTCGTTCACCCAGCAACCTGACTTGCTCAACAGCAACCATATTGAGTATCTCTATCATATGCTCATCTTCCATCTCCTCATATGCAATGGGCTTGGTAAATAAGCCTTTCAATGGGAACTGTTCTGCATCATCAGACCGCATTTGAACCGTTTCGTAATAGCGTTGCAGGAAATCAAGAAAATAGTGGCGGGCATCGTTCTGATAGTCTTCTGCCTCCTGTATTTTACCCAGCGCAATAGCATGTTCATGATTTTGCAAATCAATTTTACCGGCATATTTAGGGATATAGGGAAACTCTATTTTATCTAAAAATTCGGTTAACTGAAGGTCCGGGTTAACAGACTTATCGAGTTTACGATAGATTTTAAGCAAATAATCGTTATTGTATAGAATTGAAGTATTCGTACGACGCATATTCATGATGCGTGGTTTTACATCTTCAGCATCTTGGCCATACTGGCTCAGCTTTTTATTTGCGATAAAACGCATAGTTGTATTTCCGGTCAGTAAACGTTTTTTGTTGACAATATTGTTAAAAAGCCTGAGCTGTATTTCGGGATCAAAAAAACCATCATACAAATAGCCTTCTACGCCACCTATTTTAGCCTGACAAATAATAGACTGGGGATACTCGTCGGTAATGGTTTCTGTCTTGGTTTTTTCTGAAAAAGCCATACAAACTTGATATAACTCGGGCAACCTGCTCTCGTAGCGCACTTCAAGTAAAGTAATATATGCATTGCGATCTTTACTGGAATAATCGATCAATTTGAGCACATGGGTTCTTCTTATTTTCTGATAGCGGCTCTCAAACCATCTGCTGTGTTTAAGATATGAAGGGAGTACATCTATCTCAAGTGTCTTTTAACCTTTGGATCGGTGATATTTTGCCAGGTATTAAATTCAAGCAAGAGGTTTTGTTTTGGATCATCTACGGCAGAGCGTTTTTTACGCAGCAAAAACCAATAATAGTCGTGCGGGCTCAGGGTTAGTACATAATCACGATTTTCGTGAACAATTGGGAACTGGTTTTTGCTGAACACTTCTATTGGCACATAGCCTGCATATTTGCTCAAATCAAGCTCTGCAGCCTGGGAGAACCTCGATAAATTAAAAACTACCAGAATTGTTTCCTCTTCATAAGTTCGGGTAAAAGCAAGGACCTTGGAATTTTCAGAATATATAAACTCAATATCGCCGCGGCCAAAAGCTTTGAACCGCTTGCGCATATTAATGACCCGCTTCATCCACCAAAGCAGAGAAGAGTTGCTCGCCTGCTGTGTTTCCACATTCACCGATTCATAGTGATAAAGCGGATCAAGAATGAGAGGTAAATAAAGCTTGTGTGGATTGGTATTGGAAAAACCTGCATTACGGTCGGGCGACCATTGCATTGGCGTACGGACGCCATCGCGATCACCAAGATAGAAGTTATCTCCCATGCCAATTTCATCGCCATAATAAATCACAGGAGTCCCGGGCAATGAAAAAAGCAGGTAGTTCATCAACTCTATCTTTCGCCGATTATTCTCTAACAATGGAGCCAAACGCTGCCGGATGCCCAGATTAATTTTGGCCTTTGGGTTTTGCGCATAAACTTTGTACATGTAGTCGCGCTCCTCATCTGTCACCATTTCAAGCGTTAGCTCATCGTGGTTGCGCAGGAATATGGCCCATTGGGAAGTGTCGGGAATCTCCGGGGTTTGGTCAAAAATATCGGTAATCGGGTAACGATCCTCCATACGCATAGCCATAAACATGCGTGGCATAATCGGGAAATGGTAGTTCATATGACACTCGTCACCGCCACCAAAATATGCTGCTGAATCTTCCGGCCACATATTGGCCTCAGCCAAAAGCATTTTGCCTGAAAAGTTCTCATCTACGTGTCTGCGAAGTTTTTTCAGAAAGGCATGTGTCTCAGGTAAATTTTCACAATTAGTACCTTCACGTTGATAGAGATAGGGAACTGCATCAAGCCTGAAGCCATCGACACCGAGCTTAAGCCAATAATCAATTATTCGGAAAATTTCCTGTTGTACTTTGGGATTATCGTAATTCAGGTCAGGCTGATGATGAAAAAAACGGTGCCAGTAATATTGTTTGGCCACCGAATCCCAGGTCCAATTACTTTTTTCATAATCCTGGAAAATAATACGTGCCCCACCATAAGTTTTGGGATTATCGGTCCATACATAGTAATCACGCTCCACTGAGTCTTTTGGCGATTTTCGGGAACGCTGAAACCAGGGATGCTGGTCTGATGTATGATTCATTACCAACTCTGTAATTACTCTTATGTTCCGCCGATGTGCGGCATTTATAAACTTCTTGAAGTCTTTAATATCTCCATATGAAGGATTTATGCTGTAATAATCAGCAATATCGTAGCCATCGTCTTTCAATGGAGAAGGATAAAATGGAAGTAGCCAAATTACATTAACACCCAGGTCTTCCAGGTAATCCAATCGGTTAAGCAATCCGGTAAAATCTCCAATTCCATCACCATTGCTATCCATAAAAGCCTTAATGTGCAATTCGTAGATGATGGCATCTTTGTACCAGTGTATATTATCGTCAATTTGGGTGTAATCCTGCGTCATATAGTGCCTTAAATTTAAAGCTGTAAATATAATCAATCATTAAAATTATACCCAATCAATCAATTATTGTACTAAATCTTTTTTTGCAATAAACTTTTCTCGTCTACCCCAACCAGAAACTGTTAATATTCTCATAATGAGTACAAAATATTTTATTTTTATATTTATTTAATCTAAATTAGTGTAAATAAAACTGCTTCCTTATGAAAACATCAGCTATAATTATTATTCTACTGCTTACTGGTACTTTAAGTGCCCAGGATAAAGGATATGTTCAAAACAGAATTTCAATTGAAACCACCTGCGGACATATACCATTAATGAACCCACAAAAAGCGCATGCAACAGACACCCTTTTTTGTGAACGTTTAGCCTATAATGAAGACTATTATGAGCCTTACACGCGTAGAATTATTATTTACGATGAATTCGGACGGATTATTGAAACTATATATGGTAATTACCCATGGGGCAATTACAAAAACTCATTCAAAGAAATCTTTACCTATACACCTTTTGATTCACTTGCTACCTATCAGAGCATGATTTGGAACGATTCTTTAGGAGTTGATGGTGCCTGGGATAACACAAATTTCATTACCTACACCTATGATAATCAAAATAAACTCATTCGATTGGAAAAACAATTCAGCCCGATGGACATCCAGGAATGGGAAAACAATCGCATATCTTCATTTGAATATTACCCCAATTCATTTAAAACCAAAAAAGAAACAATTGAATACTTCAACGCTGAGGAAGATGTGTGGCAGACATATCAAACACATGAATATACTTATAACCCAAATGACCAGGTTACAGAAAAAGTTACGCATTACTCAGATGATGATGGACAAACCTGGAGTGGCACCTCCAGATTTACCTACAATTATGATGAAACGTCGGGTAAAATTGTAATTCAACAGGTTCCGGATGGTGAAAACTGGCGCAATAGCTGGCGTTTCACACACATTCTAAATGACAACGATGCTCCAAATGAAATACTTAAGGTTATGTGGAATACTCATGACTCAGCATGGGATACGCTTATACAGGAAAAAAGAGTTTTTACCTACAATAATTTTGGTCAGATAACTTCCGAAACATACATGTCGAAATATTTCGAATGGTTCAACATACAAAAAAAGACCCATACCTATGATCAAAATAATTCGTTAAATGGCGGAACTAATTACGACTGGGATTTTAATGACTCTATTTGGGTGGCAAAGACTCAATGTGCATTAAAAACAAACCAACCACTATTGATTCATGAAACTAGCAGGCTTTTAAATTTTAATTTCTATCCGAACCCTGCAAATGGAGTTATAAATATAGCATTACCTCAAAAAGACAGAAATGGACTGATACAGGTCATCGACCAATATGGAAGGATTGTAAAACAATTCAACAACATTCCGGAAAAAATAACCTTGTTACACCAGCCAACCGGCATATATTTTTTGCGCATAAAACATAAATCAGGTGCTAATACTAAAAAATTTGTCCTTCGTTAAATACACAGTGTTTTTTTAGTCTTAAAGTTAATGTAAACCGGGAACTATTTATTTCCGGTTTTTTTTTGTGAAAAGCGTTAAAGAAAGGCCTGAAACATGTAATAGAATAATAAGGCCAGCCATAAGCTACCGTTTAAGTTTGAAAAAGCATGAGCAACAACACAGAATTCTTATAAAATAAGGGCAGAAAAAAGACCGATTTTATGCTTCAATATTTTAATCCTCCGAAAAATAATTTATTTTTACCTCAGTAAGAAAATAAACCTTTTAAACACTGTGTATTATGAGTAAACGCACAATTGTAGCCATGCCTGGAGACGGAATTGGTAAAAATGTACTTGAAGAAGCCATACGTGTACTTGAAGCAGCAGGCTTTGAGGCCAATTACGTAGAAGGTGATATTGGCTGGGAATTTTGGAAAAAAGAAGGAAATCCGCTCCCCGACCGCACCTTAAAACTGTTGGAAGAGCACAAAATCGGGTTATTTGGTGCCATCACATCAAAACCAAAAGATGCTGCCGCAGAGGAACTTGCCCCGGAACTGCGCGACAAAGGATTGGTTTATTCAAGTCCTATTGTTGGTTTGCGTCAACATTTTGGGCTCGACATTTGTCTGCGTCCCTGCCGCACCTATAAAGGCAACCCCCTGAACTTTATTCGCCGCGGACCCAACGACACCATCGAAGAACCAAAAATAGATGTAGCAATATTCCGCCAAAATACTGAAGGACTTTATGGAGGTGTAGAATGGAGCAACCCGCCCAAAGAAGTTTATGATGCGCTAATGACACATCCCAAGTTCAAGAAAAACTTTGGTGATACACCCAAAGAAGAAATTTCGGTTTCTACACGTATTTTCACTAAAAAAGCAACAGAACGTATCTTGCGCGCCGCTTTTGAATATGCCAAAGATAACGGATACAAATCTGTTACAGTATGCGAAAAGCCCAATGTAATTCGTGAAACCTCGGGCATGATGTTCAAAATGGCACAGGAAATCAAGGACAAAGATTATCCGGACATTGAATTGTGGAACACCAACATCGATGCGCAAATGATGTGGTTAACCAAAAACCCCGAAAATTACGGTGTAATTGTAGCCGGGAATATGTTTGGCGATATTGTTTCTGACGGATTTGCCGGACTTATTGGTGGTTTGGGTTTTGCTTGCTCAGCACAAATGAATCCCGATAGCGGTGTTGCCGTATTTGAGCCTACACATGGCAGTGCGCCAAAATATGCCGATTATGATGTTTCAATCACCAACCCGATTGCTATGATGGAATCGGCCTGTATGATGCTGGACTTCATTAAAGAGGACGAAATTGCAAAGAAAATCCGCACAGCCATAGCAGAAGTGATTGCTGAAGGCAAAGTTCAAACTTACGACATGAAAAAAATGCGCGGTAAACCTGATGTTGTTAAAAACGGTGCCGCCTCTACAACCGAAATGGCCGATGCCATTATTGCAAAAATGAAGTAAAAAACTTCACCAATACCACAAGCGGTCTGTTCTACAAATGAGCAGACCGCTTAATTTTTCATCCCTGGTTACCCACCATGGAGCGATAAAACATTACCATCTTCATAAACCGATTACTGAAAATTGCTCAGGTAACTATTAAAAATACATAAAAAAGACCTAAATTTGGTTAACATCAAAACCTTAAGCAATGGTAAATCGCATAGCAATTACATTGATTATCGCACTGTTCCTTTGGCTTTCATCATGTACATTTCAAAACGAAGAAACCTATTTTGAAGATACAATCTGCGATACTACAAACCTTACTTATTCAGACATTCGGCCTATCTTAACAGACAATTGTATGTCATGTCATAACAGCACATTTACTCAAAGAGAAGGAATAGAACTTGACACATATGAAAACGTCGTAAACTCTATAAACACAGGACTTGTATTACCAGCAATAAAGCATGAAGGAGATTTTAACATGCCCGCAAACCAACCCCAGCTTCCCGATTGCCTGATTTTAAAAATAGAGACCTGGGTTAACAATGGGATGCCAGAAAACTAAATAAGCAGCCTATGAAAAAACATTTTATATTAATTGTATTGCTATTGGCAGTAAACACTTCTAATTATGCCCAGGACCTAATGGCTTTGCTTGACTCTACCAGTGAAGCCCCTACAATATATACCGAACGTACCTTTAAGTCGAGTCGGCTCATTAATGGATATAATGTAGAAACAACCGGTAAAAACGACCTGGTATTTTGCATTTCGCATCGGTTCGGACCAATTAGCAACGGCGCTTATGAATTTTATGGTCTAGATCAATCAATGATTAGGCTGGGGTTTGAATATGGTGCTACAGATCGGTTGTCGTTTGGAATTGGCAGGAGCAGCTATGAAAAACTGATTGACGGATATTTCAAATACAAAATCTTGCGACAAAAATCAGGTTCCAAAAACTTCCCCTTTTCATTAACTCTGCAAGAAGGTATTTATTACAAAACACTCAAATGGGACAACCCAGACCTTAACTACCCTGAAACAGCGCGATTATTTTATGTTCATGAGCTGTTTTTTGCGCGCAAATTCGGAGATGCTTTCTCAATGCAGGTCGTACCTGTCTTAATTCACCGAAATATGGTTAAAACCAAAAAGGAACAAAACCTGGTCTCAGCTGTTGGAATAGGTGGAGTATATACATTAAACAACTGGTTATCGATTTCAGCGGAGTATTATCATTTGCTGCCCGGCCACACAGCTGACACATACAGTAACTCACTTGCAGTGGGAATTGAAATTGACACAGGAGGAGGCCACTTATTTCAGTTGCATTTTTCAAACTCCCGGGGCATGACAGAAAAAAACTTCATTCCGGAAACAAACGGCAAATGGGAAGATGGAGATATAGCACTGGGTTTTAACATAATAAGAGTATTTAACCTGAAATAAAATATAATATGAAGAATGCTTATCAAATAATATTCATATCGCTTTTTCTATTGTCATCATCATTAAGCGGACAGGATCTCTACAAAGTAACGCAATCAAGTATAAAGTTCACTTCCGACGCTCCCCTGGAAATGATTCAGGCTAAAAGCAATGAAGCTGAAGGAATTATTAAAAGTCTTGATAAATCGTTTGTATTTCGTGTGCCCATGAAAACATTTGAAGGCTTTAACAGCTCATTACAAAAGAGTCATTTCAATACTAATTATCTCGAGACCAACAAGTACCCATACACCATTTTTGAAGGGAAAATTATTGAGGATATAAGCTTTTACAGCCCCGGGACATATAATGTCAGAGGTAAAGGGAAGTTCATATGCCATGGCATTGAACAAGAACGCATTATTAAATGTAAACTCATTGTAAAACCCGATAAATTAATCGTAGAATCTGACTTTACTGTTTTTCTCGAAGATCATGATATAGAAATACCTACAGTGGTTTACCAAAAAATTGCTGAAGAAATAATGGTTGACATAAAAATTGAACTACAGCCGAAATGATAAAAAGCAAGCTCTTAATATTACTTTTACTTATTAGTCTAATCCCCCTAAAACACTCAGGACAAGTGCCTGTTATTGATGTTCTTGAAATCCTAAAAGAAAACGAGCGGGTGAGTATAAAATCTATTTATCAGGATACATCCGGTTACATATGGTTAGGGACAAACGAAGGTCTGTTTAAGTTTGACGGGGTTAATTTCGAACAATTTACCCAGGAAGACAGCCTTTACTCTAACCAGATTTCAGCAATCGGGAAAGCCCAAAAGGGTTTTTGGGTGGGACACGAAAGCGGCGAAATTACTTATTTCGATGGAGAAAACTTTCGTAAAATTAATCCAGAATCAGGTTTTAGCAAACAGCAAATATCGCACATTTTTGAACGAGATAAGGTTCTGTGGTTTGCAACAATGGGTGAAGGCGTATATTACTACAAAGGAGAAAAAAGGAAAAGAATGTATAACCTTAATACAGACGACGGACTCCTCGACAATTATGTATACAAAATCTTACCTGCACCTTCAGGCCTTTTTTATATGGCTACAGACCGTGGAATATCTGTATATGATCCTGAAAAAAATGAATTCATTGACAAGATAAACTCAAAAGATGGGCTCCCTGATAATTTAGTAAAAGACCTGGAAATTGAAGAAGATATTTTGTGGGTAGCTATGGAGGATAGAGGCATCTGTAAATATGATATCAACAATAAGAAAGTAACCCCTATAACTGGGTGGCAATTTGGAGCCATAAATGACTTTGAAAAATATGAGCAGAATAAATTCTGGGTAAGTACCAAAAGAAATGGACTAATTAAGGCGCAGATAAATAAAAACCATGAGCTTTCGATTACGGGCATTGACAAAAAACATGGCCTGCCCAGCAAACGGCTAAACACCCTTTTCCTGGATCTGGAAGGAAATTTATGGATAGGTACCAAACACGGACTGGCGATAAATCGCAATAACCAAATTGAGTTTTTCAATGCCAGCACAGATTTTGACATTAAAAATGTTTTCAGTCTCACGAAAGATAAAAACGGAAAGTTTTGGATAGCCAGTCAGGATGGACTCCATACATTTTTCAAAAAATCCAATGGTAATTACCACCTCAAAAAATGGTTTACCGGTCCAGCCTATGAAAATATAGCTTTTGTTTCAGTCTGTCAGGATCAAAGAAACTACATATGGGTTGGGACTTATGGTTTTGGAGTATTTAAAATAAACCCCGATAATGGCAATTTTAAACAGTATAAAAAAGAAGATGGACTAAGCAATAATAATATTATTCATATTACCTGCCACAAAAACAACATCTATTTTGCTACGCTTGGTGGTGGAGTAAGTAAACTTGAACTTCAAAAAGACGGTCACGCCTTCAGTACCATCAGCACAAGCAATGGTTTAAAATCAGATTATGTATATGCTACCATGTACGATTCTCAAAACAGATTATGGATAGCTACAGATGGCGGAGGTATTGCCAAAATGGAAGATGGGAAACTGACACACCCTGAAAGCAAATTAATTGATTCCATAGGAAAAGTTGTATACAGTATAACAGAAGATACTAAAGGTAACATTTGGTTTGGCCTGGCAGACAAAGGAGTTTTAAGGTATGATGGAGAAAACTTTAAACACCTAAGTAAGGAAAATGGACTAAGCAGTAATGAAGTAAAAAGCATTATTAGCTACCCAGACAGCCATGTACTAATGACACACAACGACGACATTGATATTGTAAATGAAAGCAATTTCAGCATAACCAAAATAGGTTCGATGCTGGGGCTCAATAATTTCATGCCAAGCTTGAATGCTTATTACAGGGACAGCAACCAAAACCTATACATTGGATCTGCCAGTGGTATACTCAAAGTCAACCTTCAAAAAGAGGAACTAAGCCTAAAACCGAAACTATTTATTTCAAAAAAAGAGCTTTATTATGAACCAATAAAAAAAGGTGCTCACAACTTTTCTCACAGTCAGAATAACCTTACATTTCAATACACAGCACTATGGTATTTAGCTGCTTCAGAACTCACATATCGCTATAAACTTGAAAATTACGATATGAAATGGAGCACACCAACATCTACAAGGGCTGTTACATACTCATTTTTACCACCTGGCGATTACACCTTTATTGTCCAGGTTAAAATGCCTAACGGTGAATGGTACGATAATTCAGACAGCCGCTATAGTTTTACCATTAAACCTCCATTCTGGCAAACAACCTGGTTCATTATCCTGGCTATATTGGTTACAATCTTAGGTATCTATGCAGTAATTAAATATCGCACAAAAAAACTACAGAAAGATAAAGAGAACCTCGAACGCATTGTAGCGCAGCGCACATCTGAAATCTTAACTCAAAAAGAGGAAATTGAGTCGCAGCGTGATGAAATTGAAAGGCAGCGCGATTATGTAACAGAACAAAAAAGTAAAATCGAAAAACAGAATGAACATATAACAGACAGTATTCAATATGCAAGCAGAATACAAACAGCCGTGCTCCCTCCAAAAGAAAATTTCAAAAAACTTATTGGTGATTATTTCATTTTTTTTAAACCACGAGATATTGTAAGTGGCGATTTCTATTACCTGAACAAATCAGGGAACAGAATTATAGTGGCAGCAGCCGACTGTACCGGACATGGTGTGCCAGGAGCATTTATGAGTTTACTGGGCATCACTTTTTTAAATCAAATTACCAGTCAACTCCCAGCTGATTTTAATGCTGCTACAGTACTAAACATGCTTCGAAATGAGGTGAAAAAAGCATTGCGACAAACCGGGAAAAAGGATGAATCGAAAGATGGAATGGACATTTCAATGTGCGTTGTAGATAAAGATGCCCAAAAGTTGAGTTATGCAGGAGCCTATAATCCTTTATTGATAGCAAGGAACAAAGAAGAATTAATTTACAAAGCAGATCGCATGCCAATAGGCATACACTTAAAAGACAAAGCCGACTTCACGAACCATGAAGTTGAATTGCAAAAAAACGACATGCTTTTCCTCTACTCTGATGGGTTCCAGGATCAATTTGGAGGTGAAAATAAAACCAAATTTCTATCCAAACGCTTCAGAAAAGTTCTTATTGAAGGCTCCGATTTGCCAACAGAAAAACAAGAAACCCGCCTTGAGAAAGTTTTCATGGATTGGAAGCAAAAACAACCCCAAATTGATGACGTGATCGTTATGGGCATAAGAGTTTAGGATTATAAGGACTATTCTCCAACACCTATTTCAACACCAGTCCACTTTTCCAGGACAGAATATATGCTATCCTTAAGATGATCCGGGTAGTTACGAATTCTTGTACTATGATTTTTTTCCGGATTAAAGAGGCGCACAGCATTGGTTTCAGGTCCGGGCTCTGCAGCGGTTGCTGACCATGCATCCTGTCCTCCGTAAAGGTAAAGCATATTATCTCCTTCGTTTTTCACCCATCGATCGACCTTGCGCATCACTTCTGGATTAAATTCAGCATTTTCGTAGCCTTTTGGCAATGTCCAGCTAAAATCGACCATCCCTTCCATATCAGTATAACCTTTAAACTCGTCTGCGTCGTAGCCATACATGCCAATTTCAGTCATACCCTGAAAAAAGAATGGTAATGTTGGAGCAATACTGTTTTGCTCGAAAAAACTAAATCCAGTGTATGTTTTCCAGTAATGGAATATCTCTTTATTGGTGGCATCCAGTGGCGGAATACTTTCGCAATCGTTTGGCACCCATTGCCACAGGGCAAAGCTAAATTCAAATACAGCTAAATCGTAGGCACTATCAAGGCCCATTTTAAACTCCCAGTCATTTTCCTTTGCTTCTTCTTCGAAAAAGGGCATTAGCACATCTTTCCGCTCAAGAAGCTCAACCTGGAAATCATGGATTTTCTGTCTGCATGGCGCTGTTCCAACTGTATCAAGAAACAATTGCACACGCTCGTCGGTAGCACTGAAATTCAAAGGCGCAACATAAGGCACACTTACATCCACATCCTTTGGATACAAACTTCGGTGAAAAATGGTCGTCTGTCCCCCTTTACTAATTCCGGTACTGATCCATTTCTTACTGTACCAGGGTTTGAACGCCTGAATAACATTATGCTGATCGGCAGCAGCATTGGCCACTGTAAGGTTACTCCAGGGAATGCTGTCATTTGGGCGCGACTCGTCAAAAAACCTGTGCTCTATGGTAATTTGATTGGCATCGAGTAGCCGGCATAACTCCGATTGGCCGGTGCCGTATAGTGCATATCCTTCCAGAACTATAACGACAGGCTTATCAAAACCTTTATGTGAATAGATTACCTTTTGTGGAAATGTGCCCAAATCAGGATTGTTATGATCAACAGGTTGCTGAAACCAAAGTTCATAAGTCACCTGAAATGCAGTATCTCCGTTAATGGTTTTAAAACTGTCTACGGCATTGAGTTCTTCTACAATTTGCAAAGGTGTTGCAGGCTCTTGCTGACAGGAGATAACGCCGGTCAAAATTAAGAGTGCGGTAAAAAGATATAATGATTTAAGCATATGATTTTTGTTTTAAAAATACAATTTTTATTTAAAACAACTCATAACTATAAAAACAGATCGATTCGGGAGGCACCTTAATTCAGCTTTACGCCCATCACAGTAATGTCATCTAATTGAGGCTGTCTGCCTTTCCATTGTTTATATTCCTGGTCAATTAATTCTTTTTGTGTGCTCATGGGTGCTTTATGGTTGGTAAGCAAAAATTCTTTAAACCTTCTAAACTGGTACTTACGTCCTTTTTCCCCGCCAAACTGGTCTTTAAAACCATCAGAGTACAGGTAAAGTGTTTCAGAACCTGATATTTGAATGCATTGCTTTTCAAATTGATTTTCCTGCACATAATAACCTATGGGGTTATGCACAGGTTTCAAAATAGTTTCTTCGTTATTGTCGATTATAATGGCATTCATATTGGCCCCTGCATAATGCAAAGTAAACTCTTTACGATCATAAGCAGCCAGGGCAATGTCCATACCATCGTGATGCCTCGAATGCTTGAATACATGCTTTACTTTTTCTCTTAGTATTTCCAGCACAACATCCGGTTCTTTTACATTATTTTTAGTTACCACTTCCTGCAACAAATTAATGCCCAACATGGTTAAAAAGCCACCCGGAACACCATGCCCCGTACAGTCTGCCACAGCAAACAAATAAACATCATTAAATTTTTTAAAGAAAAAGAAATCGCCTGATACAATATCTTTCGGTTTATAAAATACAAAATGATCGAAAACACCTTCAAGTTCATAACTTGTTTGAAGTATAGCTTCCTGAATTAATTTTGCATACTCAATGCTATCCATCATATCGCGATGAGCCCTTTCTATACGCTCATTTTTAATGGCTACCTCTTCCAGCACAGCTTTTAATTCATCGGCATATTCCTGTAGTTCGACCTGATGCTCATCGAGCGCTTTGTTTTTATCCTGCAGTTTTTTATTCATTTCTGCTTGCTGCTCATTGGTTTTTTTAAGCTCTTCTGCCTGCTCACGCAACTGTTCTTCCTGTGTTTTGCGCTCGGTAATATCCACCAGAAATACCAATATCGCAGGTTTTTCATCCCATTTAAGATAAACTGCATTGATCTCGATCCAAATTACCGTCTCATTTTTTCTCTTGACACGAAAGCTATACTTTTGTGGCACGTCCTCCTGACGCATGCGCCTCTCATAGTTATTTAAAATCCATTCTTTATCATCATCAAATAAAATCTTCTGAAATGGGAATTGCTCAAGATCCTCCAACGTATAGCCCAAAATATCGACAGTGGCCGGGTTGGCATATTGGATTCTAAAATCCTGGAGCACAAATATTGCCTCAACTGCATTATTCAAAATACTGTTGAGTTTATGTTTACCCTCCAGTAATAATTTCTCAGCCCTTACCCTTTCTGATATATCCATTAAAATCGTATAGGCATGAGTTGGTACGCCACGCTGGTCGTGAGCAAGCTCTGCCGTAAGCAGGACTTCAATTTCTTCACCGTTGTGCTTTTTCATTCTGGCTTGAAAATCCCTTATTACCCCATCATTAAGCAATTGTCGAAATATTTTATTGTAATTCTCTTTTATCTCACCTGTAAAAAAGTGTTCAGATCTCCGGCCAATCACTTCTGAGCGATCATAACCAAGCATTTTAAGCCAATAGTCATTAACATATACTAAATTTCCGTCCATATCGATGCTATGCATCATTATGGGGGACTTATTATACAATTTCCTGAATAAGTCATCGTCCTGTACCTGGCTTTTGCGTATAAAGTACAAATTATTGAGTTTGGTACGATAGAGCAATACAAACATCACCAAAAGGGCTATAACTAATAATGCCAATATAATCCACATCCAGAATGGACTTCTCATACCCACTATGATTGGGATGGGCGATATTGCAACACTGTGCAAATTCCAAAAGCCAATAAATCCAATTCCTATTTTTAAAGGGTATGAAAATTTCAAAATTTAAGCTTAATTTTTAGGCATAGAATCAATAAACCGAATTACCACACAACTTAAGATTACATTCAAATGTAATATTATTTGTCAGAAATAAATAATTTCTGTTATAAAAACACAAACTTTGTTGCAAAACTATTTTTGACTGAAAGTAGCCATTTCCGGCACCTGAACTGGAATAAACTTATAATCAACATTGACCGCTGACTTAAGGAAAGCATTGTAATCATGGGTATAACCCAATAAAAAACCACCGCCGCCGGAACCACATAGCTTAGTATAATAAAGATCCTGATCAATTCCGTTTTTCCAGAAATCCTCCATATGCGATGGAATCATTTTTCTCATATGAGTCAATTGCCATTGCGAAAGCTCTCTCATCAACCGTTTAAAATCGGTCATTTGGTTTCCTAAAACAGCCGAAATAATCCTATTATTAATTTCTGAAAGATATTTTGAATCAATATTTCCAAGTTTAGTTTGCTCCAGAAAAAAGTCCACCAGGGGCTGAGTTTTGCTGGTTTGAGCAGTATCAATTAAAAAAAGCCCTTCTTTTCCTGTTGATATAAAATCGGGTTTATCTACAACTTTAAAATCATCATCTTCAATTAAAAGTGGTTCCTGGTACCATGCTACCAATGGATCGATCCCTGAGGAACGGCCATGAAAAAAATTTTCCATAAAAGCTAGCTGATTCCTCAGCTTATCGGCCTTTTGGGCATAAACCGTGACATACTGGTCGTAAATAGCAGCAATCAAAGCACCTGAGCTCCCGGCTCCATAGCCTTGCGGTATAGAGGAATCAAAGTACAGTCCAGATTCGATATCCAATAAAAGTCTTTTTATATCGATACTGAAATCAAGTTCACCACTACGGTATGCTTCTTCAAGATAAAGGGCATAGTCGCGCAACTGGCGGTTTGAATCCTTCGCATAATCGTATGCAGTGTATTTATTATCGGGAATAAAAGTGAGTTCACCACTGAAGTGCTTAAAAGGCACGGTGAGCGCCTTCGATTTGTTGATAATACTATATTCACCAAACAACATCAATTTGGCATAATAGCGTCCGTTATTTTTTGTTCTTTGTATCATTCAAACAACTGTTTTGCACCTTTACCTGTTTCATCATCCAACACCTGAATTTGCAAATGATGATCCATAATCCACTCACTGATAAAATTTCTTATTATTTCTCTGTGTTCATCGGCGTAGAGCAGATGAATATTTGGTCCTGCATCGATTGTGAAAGCAACTTTTAATCCTTTGCCTGCTCTGAAGGCATTTAAATCGTGTATGAACCGGATCGTGTCAGGTTCCAGCAATAAAACAGGCTCGTGAGAAGCAAACATTAAACCATGTAGAGATAATGCTTCCTGCTCCACAACCTCCTGCCACACATCGAAATCGCCCGTTTCCAATGCCTTAAGCAGTCGAAATGAATTCTCCCTCACCTGATTAATTCGTCCCTGCCGGTAAAAATGTTCGTCCATAAGTTTATGACCAGCAGAACTCCCAACTTTTTTAGGTTTTTCACTAAATATTAGAATGCTGTCGTAAATTGTCTCAAAATCCTGGTGTGGTTTGTAAGGTATGGCATACTCATCAGAGCTTTCAGTATTAACACCGCCTCCCCAAATGGCGTAAGGTCCATAAATCGATCTGCAGGCACTACCGGAGCCCAATCTGGCGTAATGCGATGCCTTTTGTAAAAACCGGGGATATTCATCGGCTTTACCCGTTGCCCTTTGAGCAGCAGACAGCAACGAAAGCGCCAGCGCGCTCAATCCGCTGGCCGACGAAGCTATGCCCGTAGAGTGTGGAAAAGTATTAAGGCTGGTGATGGTAAAATACAGGTCATTAAGCACCGGGTATGCTTTTGCCATTTCATTTATCAGGTTCCCAACTCGCTTTTCGAACTTTGGACCGACCTTTTGACCTGAGAGGAAGAAATCAAATTCACCTTGTGTGGTTCCATCATTGGGGTGCCATTTCACTTCTGTTTGGGTAAAAGCATATTTCAGGGTCATGCTCAGTGATGGATTCATGGGAATTTGGTTACCCTGCTTGCCCCAATATTTTATGAGCGCAATATTGGAAGGACTCCTCCATTCCACGCTACCCTCAGGCTCTGGTTTATCCGGCTGCATTGCAAAAGGTTTAATATTTTTGTTTGGCTCATTCATAACTATACCCTTCCTCAGGTTATTCTGGTGATTGGTTTTTTACAATTTCTGTCCAGTTAAAAATCGTTGGTCGTTGGTTCCCTGTAAAATAAGAAATAACGTCGGCACCATCCATTTCGCTTACAGCCAGCATAAAATCTCCGCCCCAGGCGCCCAGTGATTTTACAGCGCCGTTAAAATCCTTATATTTTTTCATCACGCTTGGTATACCTAATATACTACTTATGATATTCTCGTGGGTTTTCATGAGCTCCATAATCTCATTTAAATCCTTTGACTTAACCCACTGCTCTGAAATTTCAGAAATGCGACGCACGTCCTTATCATTAACCTTCTTGCTCCGTATTTTGCGAATTGCCTCAGCAGTATTCATTTTGTTTTCCTGAAACACAAACCATAAATTACGTTCGAAACCTGGTTTATAATCGATCTCATCAAATTTGGGGTTGGCTAGTTCATTGCTATATAAAATCGGTTTATTTGCTCTTGCACATGCAATATCATAGCCGGAGCCTCCACCAACATTCATATTGACCATAAACGGATCAACATCGGCCCATTGACTCAGGTTCGTAATAAAAGAAGAGCTGCTACCCCAGCCGTAATTCATAGGTAAATCGATACGTGCCGTAGCCTCGGCTCCTGATTTTTGCAGAAAATTTTTCTTTTGCTCACGGATTGCTTTAAATACTTTCTTGATCCATTCTGCTTTATCGGTATCATTTGTTTCCAGTACATCGAAACCGTCGGTATCGAAAATGGCATGAAATATTATTTTATCGCGAAATAAGGTGCGCCAATACACCAAAGGGTGCTCCACTGCATCGATTTCAAGTTCCTGTCCAAATTGTAAAGGAACCGCAAAAGCTTTTGCTCCTCTCAGCGCAAGGTATTCCCCCGTTAGCATCAATTTTCCGTTAGATCTGAATACATTAGCCATACACAAAAAAATTTTATATCATCTAAGATAAACATTAATTGTATAGTTACCGGCTATTCGCAAGGAATTCCCTTACAGCACTTACAGAAACTGTTTTATCAGTAAACCACACCTTTGCAGCTTTTATTTGCGTGGGCGAAGCTTTCTCTGCACTTAAAATATTATCGAGGTGCAATTTCATGTGTCCTCTTTGAATACCGGTGGTTACAAGTGAAGCCACAGCTGCAAAATTATTGGCTAGCCCTGCTGATGCTACTATTTTCATCAGCTCGTCGGCACCGGGATTACCCAGCATATTGAGGGCAAGTGCGGCAGTGGGATGCAACTTTGTAAGACCTCCTACAGTTCCCAATGCTACGGGCAGCGTAAGTTTCATGCTAAAATATCCATTCTCAATAACTGCCTCAGAGAGGGAAGCATAACTCCCATTACGCGCAGCGAATGCGTGTGCGGCAGCTTCTGCAGCTCTAAAGTCGTTTCCGGTAGCTAAAATTACAGCATCGGAACCATTCATTATACCTTTATTATGGGTAACAGCACGGCTCACATCGGTATTGGCAATATTTACAGCCTGCACAAAACGTTTGGCAAATATCTCTGGTGAGTATAGTTTGCTCCAGGTCATTTGTTCTATCGGTGCAGCAACCTGCATGGTCACAAAATTTTTTGGCGTATAATTAGAAAGAATGGCCATAAGCACTTCCGGCGCTTTGCGATTATTTTTTTGTGCAAATACAGGTATTTCTGTTGCAATGGTCTCCAACAGTGAATTTATAAAATTAGCACCCATGGAATCGGCTGTATTCACTTCCACGGTAAGCTTCAGAGTGTTTTTTGAAATTCCGGGCATTTGTTCCAGAAGGAAGCTGCGAATACCTCCACCCCGTTTCTCCATATTGTTGGTTAACTCTGCCGTGGACTCAGCGAGTTGGTCGAAAAAAGTTGATTTATTATTTCGAAGCCATTCAACATCATCAAACCACTCAAAATATACCTGCCCGTTTTTAATCGATTCCTGTGCAATGGTTTTAAAGCCACCCCGATCGTACCAAAAAGAGGCCGCTTTTGACGCCGCCGCCACAACTGAACTCTCTTCAACTACCGCAGGCACATGGTAAAGTTTATCATCAACCAGCACATTCGGGATTACACCAAAGGGCAACGCATGATTGGTTAGTGTATTTTCACTAAACTGCTCAAACTTTTGTTGAAGTGCCTCATCTGCAAAGTGAAATGCTTCAAACTGACCGGAGTCTTCGGCATTGCCCAGACAGTGTTCAGCTATTGTACGTCGCTTTTCAGCTGCGGAGAGCTTTGAAAAACCACTTATTTTACCGGAGGTATCCTTCATAACGCATCAAAATTTTTTACAATCCAATATGTCGTCCGATTACAAGCTTTAATATTTCTGAAGTTCCCTCCCCGATTTGTAAAATACGCTGATCGCGATAAAAACGCTCAATATCCTGATCCTGAACTAAGCCATAGGCACCGTGAATTTGTAAAGCCTCATCGGCAACCTCTTTGGCTATTTCACTGCAATACAATTTTGCCATAGCAGCCTCTTTTCCAAACGGTTTGCCATGATCTTTTAACCAAACAGCATTATAAAGTGTATTGCGTGCCAGTTCAATCTTTGTAGCCATTTCGGCTAATTTGAATGATATGGCCTGAAATTTCGCAATGGGTCTACCGAACTGCTCTCGCTTATTGGCGTAATTCATAGCCAACTCATATGCTCCCTGGGCCAATCCCAGTCCCATCGCACCTATGGTCAAGCGACCTGAATCAAGCGTCTCCAACATCATGTGGCTGCCTTTTCCGCGGTCACCAAGCAGGTTTTCTTCAGGAACAGCTACATTGTCAAACATCATTTTACCGGTATCTGCAGAGCGCCACATCATTTTACCTGTTATTTTCTCGCGGTGAAAACCGTCGCGCGCGGCGTCTACAATAATGGTCGAGAGCTCTTTTTCACCGTCTTTCTCTGCAGTAACTGCCTGCACAGTGGCACCAAGCATCATTTGACTGGAAGAGTTTGTAATAAAAATTTTACTTCCATTGATAACCCACTCACCATTTTTGAGTTCAGCTTTGGTTTCTGTTCCTCTGCTATCTGACCCTGCATTTTTTTCGGTCAATGCAAAAGCCCATACATGATCGCCGGTAACCAAATTGGGGAGCCATTTTTGTTTTTGCTCCTCCGTTCCAAAATAGTAAATAGGCCCAATACCCAGTGAATTATGCGATGCTACTGTGGCAGCCTGGGAGCCATCGATACGGGCAATCTCCTCAACTGTTAAAACCAGCGAAAGGTAGTCGAGTCCCTGTCCGCCATACGCTTTTGGTAAAAACTGACCAAAAAATCCGGCCTGTCCCATCTTGCGGACCAGTTCTTCAGGAAATTCTGCTTGCTGGTCCAATTTAGCTGCAATGGGTTTTATCTCTTGTTCTGCAAATTTACGCACCTCCTGTCGCAAATCTTCATGTTGTTGTGTCGTATAGGGTGTAATCATCATTATCAGAAAAATTTTATTCAAATTCCATTAATATCTGTCCATCGGCAACCTGTTCACCTTCTTTAACCAAAACAGACTTTACAATGGCATCGCTGGTGGCTTGCAAATGGTTTTCCATTTTCATTGCCTCCAAAACCATAAGGGTTTCCCCTGCTTTAATCTCACGTCCGCGATTGGCTAATATCTGTAGTATTCGGCCGTACATCGGAGCCTCAAGCTTCATAAGTCGTTGACCATGCTGAACCGATAGGCTTTTGCCCGATTCAGGTAACAAATGTTGTATAAGGAATGTTTGTGCATTGGTAAAAATCCACACCTTTTGTTCACTTTTATGGTACTTAAAGGTTTTCCGAATTCGGTTCATCTCAAAAACAACAGCCTGATCTGTGATATCAACCATTTTCAGCGCTGCATTTTCATTATTGTAGCTTAATTCAATACCATTTGCCAGGTTTCTGAGGTGCACCTCAAAATGCTCAGTACCTGCTTTCAACCTCCATACGGGGGCAACCTGCCTGAAATAACCTTTTTGCCAGGCATTTTCTGCAGAGCTTGTTTGCGGCCGTACAGCGATCATTACAAAGGCCGCTATAACATCGAAAGCAGGCTGCTGATCGTGTACGTATGTATATGTTTCTTCTAAATATTGCGTATGAAATTTATTTTGCTCAAAAAATGGAGCAGAGATTACAGTTTTGAGGTAATGCAAATTATTCTCCACCCCGGCTAGCTGTGTTTGCTCGCTCACTATTTTCAGTCTTCTGATGGCTTCAGCCCGGTTTTTTGCCTTAACAATAACCTTTGCCAGCATGGGATCATAATC
Source organism: Salinivirga sp. (assembly GCF_035268865.1). GTDB lineage: Bacteria > Bacteroidota > Bacteroidia > Bacteroidales > Salinivirgaceae > Salinivirga. The sequence continues at coordinate 31,003 of NZ_DATFKB010000213.1, forward strand.
GGCACTCGCCATACCTGAGCCGTCAATAGCAGCATCCACGCGCAACCAATCATAAGTGGGAAAGGCTAACTTATGGACGGGCCCTGCGGCAGGTAAAAACCCCTTCGCAGGATTTTCAGCATACAAGCGGGCTTCAATGGCGTGACCGTCAAATTTGATATCTTTCTGTTTCAGCCTTAAGGCATGGTCATCGGCTATTTGGAGTTGCATTTTCACAATATCGGTTCCTGTAACCATCTCTGTAACCGGATGCTCTACCTGTATGCGGGTATTCATTTCCAAAAACCAGAACTTTCCCGAATTGTCGAGCATAAATTCTACAGTTCCTGCACTGCGATACTTCATTTGCTGACCAAGCTGCACAGCATAACCTGTAACTGCTTTCCTTTGTGCCTCCGACAGACAAACGGCCGGCGATTCTTCAATAACTTTTTGATGTCGGCGTTGCAAAGTACAATCACGCTCACCCAAATGAATCACGTTACCTTTGCCATCACCTATTATCTGCACTTCGATGTGTCTTGCCTGGGTTAGCAAACGCTCTACATACACTTCCGGATTGCCAAAATAGGCTTGTGCCTCGCGCGCAGTTTGCTCCAGTGCCGATTGGAAGGCTTCAGGCTCCACAACCTTTTTCATTCCCTTTCCTCCACCCCCGGCAGCGGCTTTAATTAAAACAGGGTACTCCAGCTTATGCTGCAAATCTCTTAACTCATCAACTTTACCACGATATTGATCCTGAACGGGCACACCAGCTTCGCGTGCTATTTTAGCTGCATTAAGCTTATTGCCCATAGCATCGATAGCGGTACTCGTGGGTCCGACAAATACAAGACCGGACTCCTCGACTTTCTTTGCAAATTGTGCACTTTCCGATAAAAAACCATAACCGGGATGAATGGCATCAGCTCCCGATTGCAAGGCCATTTCTACAATGGCATCGGCATTGAGCCAGGAGCCGGAGAGACTTTCATCTGAAAACATCATGGCTTCACGAGCTTCTTTCACCCAGGGGGTATCTTTTTCTGCCAATGTATAGAGTGCAACAGTCTCCAGACCCATATCATGCGCAGTGCGCATGATGCGTCTGGCGATTTCTCCCCTGTTGGCTATGAGTAATTTCCTGATCATGATGAAAGATTTTTCGATGACAAAAACCGTCGTATTCGCTGCTGCGCACTATCAGAAGTACGGGCTTCTGCAATAATGCGGGCCGTATAAACCTCCTCGCTTTCGTTGTGATGCTTTTTTGAGAGGTTTTCAATTAGCTCACGGGTCATACGGGTGGCATACAAATCGTTTCCTTTAATTGATTCAATGATATATTGAAGTCTATCAGGCAGTTGCTCTCCAGTAACTTGCTCATCGGCAAATCCAGCTTTCAGCATTTCATCAACTTCAACTTTTTGAGATGTAAGCATCCACTGGCGTGCCTTAATGCGGCCAATGCGGTTGAGCACAAATGGCGCAACCGTGGCCGGGACTAACCCCAGTTTAACCTCACTGAAGCGAATGGTTACCTGCGGCGCTACCCAAACAAAATCTGATGCTGAAGCCAATCCAATTGCACCACCTACTGCCGGCCCGTTGAGCCAGGCAATAGTTGTTACCGGAAGGCGATTCAATAAATCAAAACACTGATATAATTTACGGCTGTCTTCCACATTTTCTTCCACATCGAAATCCACTGCACGCGCCATCCATTTTAAGTCGGCACCTGCGCTAAACACTTCTCCTTCTCCCCTGAGCAGCATTAAAGATGATTTGGGCTGACGATGCATTTCTTTAAAAAAATAAATTAATTCATCGAGCATCTGCCCATTCATGGCATTACGGACCTCCGGTCTGTTCAGTCGCACTTCGGTATAATGCTTATACTCGTTTATTTTAATGGTTTGATATTCCATAGTATTACATTCTAAAGATTCCGTGCTGCGGTTTTTCCCATTTTTTGTTACGTGAAACGGCAATTCCCGCTGCCAGGTACTGTCGCGTGTGCGCCGGATCGATGATGCCATCGTCCCAAATACGGGAAGTGCTGTATAAAGCTGAGCTCTCGTAACGGTAACGTGCTAAAATCTCTTTTCTGATTTGTTCATGCTCTTTTTGATCAATCTTATGCCCCTTTTTCTTTAATGCGGCTTCCCGAATGGATGTCAATACTCCAGCAGCCTGATCGCCGCCCATAACACCAATACGCGCATTGGGCCACATCCAGAGAAAATGGGGATCGTATGCGCGGCCTGCCATGGCATAGTTTCCGGCACCGGAAGAGCCACCGGTTATTATTGTAAATTTCGGCACGCTGGCATTGGCCACCAAATGAATTAATTTGGCTCCATCGCGCGCAATACCCTCATGCTCGTATTTTTTGCCGACAATAAAACCGGTAATGTTTTGTAGAAAAACAATGGGTACTTTTCTGAACTCGCACATTTCAATAAAATGCGCTGCTTTTCGTGATGTTTCGGCATAAATAACTCCGTTACTGGCAATGATGCCTACCGGGTAGCCTTCGATGCGGGCGAATCCGGTGACAATGGTTTTGGCATATTCAGGTTTAAATTCGTGAAATTCACTGGCATCGACCAAACGGGCAATGAGCTCTTTCACATCAAGTGGTTTATGTCCATCAAGCGGGGCCACACCATAAATTTCTTCAACCGGGTATTTGGGTTCACGGCTCGCTGTAATATCCAGTTCCTGTTTATTGGGTTTGGGTAAAGTCTGAAAAATATCGCGACAGATTTCAAGCGCATGCTCATCGTTCTCAGCCAGATGATCGGCTACGCCTGATATTTTGGTATGCACCTCGGCACCGCCAAGTTCCTCGTCTGTAACCTCCTCGCCGGTAGCTGCCTTAACCAAAGGCGGCCCACCAATAAAAATGGTGCCCTGTTCGCGCACAATAATGGTTTCATCACTCATGGCCGGCACATATGCCCCACCCGCAGTACAGGAACCCATTACCACGGCTATTTGTGGAATGCCCTCTGCTGACATCCGGGCCTGGTTGCTAAAAATGCGTCCAAAATCGTCGCGGTCAGGGAATACTTCTGCCTGTTCGGGGAGATAAATACCACCACTATCCACCAGGTAAACACAAGGCAAATGGCTTTGCATGGCTACTTCCTGCGCCCTGATATGCTTGCGAATGGTTTCACGCACATAAGTTCCGCCTTTCACCGTGGCATCGTTGGCCACAATGATGGCTTCTCTTCCCTGAATTACACCTACTCCTGTAACCACACCAGCCGATGGAAATACATCTTCGTATTGTCCGTTTGCAGCAAGCGCTGAAAGCTCAATAAATGGTGTACCGGGATCAACCAAATGGTCGATGCGCTGGCGAGGCAACAATTTACCACGCTCGCGGTGTCTTGCAACGGCTTTTCCCCGGCCTTTCTCAGGCAGTTCGGACAGTTTTTTGTGCAGATCGTGCACAAGATCAAGCATTTGACCGGAGCGTTTCTGAAATTCGGCCTGTTTAACGTCTATATTTGTCTCAATGTGATTCAATTTACTTACTTTTTAAACTTACAAGCGAAACAGCAGGAAACAAATTTTGTTTAACCGAGATAAAATAATATTAAACAAAAATTCAACACTGAATTCTATTGAAAGTTACTACAATGTTTTCAAAGAACAACAATCCAGGGGTTTCTAATGCTTATTTTTCTGTTTAACGGCTGTAAATAGCCTTGATTCTCTCCAGCAAGTCAGCTGGTGTGTTGGCCAATACCTGCTGATCGATAGAAAATTTTTCGGAAAGTTACCGGAGTATACCCCAGGTGACTACTAGAAACGGTACCTGGCCGAAATTATAAAGTTACGTCCGGGAGCCACAATGCCACTGGAATAAGGGCGGTATTGCCGGTCGGTGATATTTTCTACTGCACCACTAAGTTCAATGCGCTGGTTCAATTTGTACATAATGCGGAAATTCAATGTATGCCATGCCGGACTGTATGCTTCGCCATCAGCATTTAAGGCATACATGTGTAGTTTATCTGTTTCAGATGGCGCCAAATTACCGGCTGATATTTCCCCATTGTAACGCAT
>NZ_DATFKB010000214.1:0-3709 GCF_035268865.1 Salinivirga sp.
TTCATACAATAGTATCAATTCAATATGCGTCTCTATATAAGTGACATAGAAAAAAAATAATCAAAAATTAATATATATAATTATGAAACACATAACTCTGCTTATTTTAATACTGATGAACTTTTCGGTATTTGCACAAAAAACTCAGGAAACCAGAAGATTTAATGCCCCTGATAAAGTAATTGTTGATGGTAAAATGCAAATTAACTTTCACCTGGCTGAAGATGTTGAAGTAGTAATTGAAAGCAATAAAGTTTCGCTCAAAGACATCTATACCAAATACACAAACAACGAACTGCTTATTAGAGTGGAACCTCTAGATATTGAAGGAGGCAAGGTTGTTATAGACGCCTATTTACCCAAATTCTCCAGTCTAACCATGTCGAGAGGTGCAGAAACCGATATCAGAAATGATATATTCAAAGATGTAGTTTACCTTACAGCAACATCAGGCGCTGAACTTGAAACAAAATTGTCGGTTAAATCTGCAGAAGCAAAGTGTACCTCCGGAGCATTTATTGAACTGGCAGGTAAGGCAGAATATTTAGAAGCCAAAGCGCACTCAGGAGGTAAAATAAGGACAGACAGCCTCGCCCTGAAAAGAGCCAAATTAATTGCAAGAACTGGTGGATTTATAGCCGCCACACCGACAGAAGAGGCTCAGGTACGCTCTACATTTGGCGGTGAAATAAAGCTGCTTAAAAAGGCGATCATAAAATCGACAACCCTTTTTGGCGAAATATACCTTTATGAATAAAATGCAAAGTAATTTTTCAATATCTGTGATTGGTGCAGGAAATGTGGCCCACTCACTTGTTCCGGCATTACTCAGTAAAGGCTATTTAATAGATTACGTATTTTCGAGAAATCCCCAACACGCAAAAAAATTTGCAAAAAACTTTGACATTAAGTGGACCGATAACCTTAATGATCTTACAGGTGATATTGTAATTATGGCTGTTACAGATAGTGCGATAGAACAAATATCCGCAAAGCTTGCTATGCAAAGCAATCAGGTAATTGTGCATACTGCAGGCAGTCAGCCAATAGACGTAATCGCACAATACCATAAGCATGCTGGTGTATTATATCCCTTACAAACCTTTTCGGTCCGACGAAAGGTAAATTTCGAAAACTTGCCGGTTTTAATTGAAACAAACAGCGATTACGCTAACAAGCAACTATCTGATATTGCCAACAATATCTCTTCAAGTGTTTTGCAAGTAAACAGTAATGAGCGGTTACAAATACATACAGCTGCCGTTTTTGTTTGTAATTTTACAAACCTTATGTACACCTATGGAAAAGACATATTGGATAATCATAATTTACCTTTTGAAGTATTAAAACCGCTGATAAAAGAGACTGCCGATAAGGTGCTTTCAAATGCCCCGGAGAATATGCAAACAGGTCCGGCTGTAAGAAATGACAAGGCAACCCTGACCAGACACATCAATCAGCTTGATGCTGATATGGCACAAAAATATGAACAACTCTCCAATTGGATTAAAAAACGGCACAGTTGAGGCAAAAAAGCCTTGATGATTTATTATCTTTATGCCTTCGTATGGTGATTTATCTGATAAAGCATGCATAGAAGCACAAAAGATGCAATACCAAAGCAGTTACTTTGAATATGAAAACCAAAAAATGAAAATGCATCAATAACTGTGAAATGTCCTGATCTAAGTTTGATTCCAGGGAGCTTAAAATAAAGACAGATGAAGAAGAACTTTAAAGAACAACTGAACAATATAAAAGTATTTGTTTTCGATGTAGACGGCGTGTTTACGAATGGCACGCTATATTTACTTCCGGGAGGGGAACTGGCACGACAAATGAACATACGTGATGGATTTGCCGTTAAACATGCCGCTGAACAAGGATACAAAATCGGGATTATTACGGGAGGTGAAGATGAACCAGTAAGATGGCGTTTCAACAAGCTTGGGGTAAAGGATATATACCTGCCATCAAAGAATAAGGTAGAAGATTTAAATCATTTTATCGCTCAACACGACATTGATCCGGCATCGGTGCTTTATATGGGCGACGATATGCCCGATTACAAAGTAATGAAGTTGACCGGTATTCCAACTTGTCCAGCTGATGCTGATTCGGAGATCAAACAAATATCAGATTACATATCAGACAAAAAAGGTGGAGAAGGATGCGTACGTGATGTAATTGAGCAAGTGCTGAGAGCGCAGGGCAAGTGGGTTATTTAGATGCAACAGGTTCTAATAATCAAATATTAAAACATACAATATATGCAGGCTTTTTTAAGACTTATCAGATGGCCCAATCTTATTATCATCCCGCTGGTAATGGCCGCAATACGTTTTGCAGTAATGGAACCTATGTTGCATATAAGTGGCATGAGCCCGGTAATGCCCCTGCGAGAATTCTGGCTCATGGTTTTGGCTACTATGTTTCTGGGCTCAGGTGGTTATATTATTAATGATTATTTCGACCGGAAAATAGATCTTATAAACAAGCCGGGAAAAGTGGTGGTTGGACAAAAAATGAGTCGCATCGGTGCTATAACCTGGCACATTATATTTAATTCTCTTGCAGTGCTAATCGGGCTATGGCTGGCCTGGCAGGTGCATCTTTGGTGGGTAGCCGCAGTTTATGCATTTGTGAGTGGTATATTCTGGTTCTATTCCACCACTTACAAAAGAATGTTTTTAATAGGCAACATTATAGTTTCACTTTTAACAGCAATGGTGCCTTTCCAGGTACTGTTGTTTGAATACACTTATCAGGCCAATGAAGGTATCATGCTTTTTGGCGAAGGACCACTTCAGCAAAACCTTTATATAATTGCGCTGTGGGTTACTGCCTTCTCCTTTTTTGCATTTATGACAAACCTGATTCGTGAAATCGTTAAAGATTTTGAAGATATTCGCGGTGATATGCGTTATGGAAGAAAATCAGTTCCGATTGTACTTGGCCTAAAAAGCACAAAATGGGTCGTACAAGTTCTAACCCTGGCCACCATACTGGCCATCATTTATGTGGCATCCAGAGTAGTTTTCGACTGGTTTTCATGGGTTTACATCTCTACGCTAATTATTTTACCATTATTATTACACATGTATCTATTGCACTTTGCCCACAAAAAGCGTCAATTTCATCGCATCAGTCAGCTAATGAAAATTGTAATGTTTACGGGCCTTCTTTACGCACTCATTGTCAGATATAATGTACTTCAAATTGTATGATTGAATATATCAACGCAAATAAAGATATAATTTTAGCCTCTGGATCGCCCAGAAGACAGGAGTTATTGCAAGCACTGGGATTAGCGTTCACTGTGCAACAAAAAAAAGTTGAAGAGACGTATCCGGGCAACTTAAAACCCAGAGAAGTTGCAGAATACTTAGCTGAAAAAAAAGCAAGTGTCTTTAGCACCCCTTCAAAAAACCAGATCATTATTACTGCAGATACCATCGTAGCTCTAAATGAACGGATATTGGGTAAACCATCCAATAAAAATGAAGCTGCCGAAATGTTAAGAGCCTTGTCGGCAACCAGTCATGATGTAATTACCGGTGTATGTGTACGCGATGCTTCGAATTACTACCTGTTCCATGGAAGCACCCGGGTTACTTTTGAAGAATTATCAGACGAACTCATTGCAAAGTATATAGAAAAAGAGCAACCATATGATAAAGCCGGAGCTTATGGCATTCAGGAATGGTTT
>NZ_DATFKB010000215.1:0-5460 GCF_035268865.1 Salinivirga sp.
TGCGCTTCGCTTCTGAAAAACATTACAAAAGCAGGATGATTTACTTTCAATTCTTTCAATACAGCTGGCCTGTATCCCGATACGCTGCGCTATCGAGGATTCGTTCAACTTACAATTTTCAGTGCGCTTCGCTTCTGAAAATTGAGTTTCACGAATATACATGCACACTCGATTGAGCAGCGGGTAAAAAATTAATTCCAAACCAGGCAATTAAAAGAATTAGGAAAGCAAATGCAAGCCACCTTGTGTGTTGAGCAGTTTTATGTGGTTTATGGTATCGCAAATGCATGTAAAGCATGTAAACCGCCCATGTAATAAATGCCCAGGTTTCTTTTGGATCCCAGGTCCAATAGTGCCCCCAGGCTTCTTTTGCCCATAAAGCACCAAATATTAATCCCAGTGTTAGAAACCCGAAACCAATGTACACAATATTGTCAGCTAGTTGTAAAAGATTGGTTATCGACCTGTTGCGATGCCGGTCAAGTAGAGCTTTGAAGCCTATTAATGAAGAAACACCCAGGAAGGCATACGCAATCATATAAACAATTACGTGTGGAACAAACCATACACTTTGCAAAGCCGGCATAAGTGTTTTACTGTGTGTTTCGGGTTTTAACAAATTAAGTAAAACAAAAACCAGAGCCAGAAACATGCTATAGGATAAAAACCATGGATAATTCCATCTTTTATAAACCACAAATCCAATTATAAACAGGAAAAACGAGTACCACAGCCGGGTTTCACCCAGTGTGCGCATTGGTGGCCTTTGTAGATTAATCCACAATAACACAATAAAAGCCAATAAACTAAGAAATCCAATAATTGAAAATACTTCCACAAGACGTTTGACTAACCTTTTTTTCATTAAAAGGGAAAACAACAAAGCCAGTCCCCATAGACCAGCACTCAGAAGTGCGAAAAATTCAAAATAATACCACATAACAATTAGCTTTTCCTTGTTTTTCCCTGGAATATCAGCCAAAATGCACCGGCTATCATCATAAACAAACCCACATAAACTACTGGCAACCAAGGATCGCGTACAAGTTCGAGCACGCTTAACCGTGACCAGCGACCAAATCTCTGATCATAATCAGTTTGATAAACTTTCCAGCCTTCTATTCTCAACGGTTTATTCACCTCAATTACCTCTTCGAACCTGTTTCCATTTTTACTAAAAACCTCAACTTCAGAAGCATATCTTTTGGGCTCCGGTTTCAGCATTGCCAAAGCTATTGAATCGTTTATGCTAAGTAATCTGGAAGCATACATGAAGTTGCCCGGTGAAACCCACCCATAACGCACTCCATTTATGCTCATCATAGCGGCCTGTACAGCACCTGTGTCCTGGGATGGTTGAAAATGGTTTTCTTTCATCCTTATGGCATTAGATATGTATGTCATGGTTCGTATATTGTAACCAGCCATATTGATACTATCATCAACAGGTAAATCAGCAATTAAGGGTTTACCATTTTGCTTAAGAATCTCAGAATTCCCCTGGGATATCAGGGCAATTTTCGCAGGATAATTCTCCAATACAAAATCCTTCAATTTAAATGCAAATGGTAATTCTATCCTGGTACGATTTTCATTATAAGCATACCATGTTGTTTGGCCTTCCTGTAAATACATATTTAATCTACTCAAATCACCAGCTCCCAGGCCTGCTGCAGCAAAGGCTATCCATAAACCAACATGATTGAGTAGATAGCCAGTGTGCTTTAGTTTAAATGGTCTTATTCTTTTCAGGGCAGACAAGCCCAGTACAATTAATAGCCACGCATATGAAAGAAGATAGGCCCAACTATCCAACATATTGAATAAACCTGGGGCTCCGGCAGCTTGTTGCGGAATGAGCCCCATCAATACTGAAAGCAATGTAAATAGGCCGAGTGCACTAATAGCAGCCGGCACAGAAGACATCCACCGAATGAGCCTGCTGCTTTTACGATAAAAATGTAAAACAGCCAAAATACTAATCAATAGGGCTCCAAGTGAAATATTGAAGGGAAAAGTGGGTTTAGGAATTGGTGTGCGGGTAAAAAAATCAAGCGCCAATCCTGTAATGAATAACCCTACTGCTAACAAAATGCCTTCAGGATAACCCCAGGGTTGGCGCCAGAATTTACGAACATTATTGTTCATCGAATACTTATAATTTTCCTGATTATGGTGTATTTAGTTTTTTAGTTTCATACTGTGCTTCGCGCTGTTCTGCTTTCTCAAGCCATTTGGGGACTACTGTTTCAAGAAATTCTTCTTTTTCATTATTAAGTTTTTCCATATCAAGTCCTATATATTCCTGCGCTTTGGCTTTGGTTGAAATATCAGGATATTCGACGGGTTTATTGTGTCCAAGGTCAGCCAAAATACGAGATAATTTTAGCCGGGCATCATGTGCTGCAGACATCCCTTTGGCAAGCACGCGGCCTGACTCTATTGGCGCATGAAACGGAGCACCATGACTGGCAGCAATGTAATCCCAGCGCCATTGTGCATGCCGAATATCCATCAGGGCATCCTGCATTTGTTCTTCTGTGGCACCCAAATCCCAGGCTTTTTTGGCTTCCACATGTGCGCTAACAATAAGCTTCTCCAGTTTATCGCGGGTTTCAATTATTTTATCTTGTCGTTCATATACGCTGGCAACAAGGTCTTCGGTTTCTTCGCGGTGACAAACCTGACATGTTTTAGAAACGTGCGCCAGTGGGCTCACAACATGATGACTTGTAAATTTTTGTCCTCCTTCGCTTGTATAAGGCATATGACAATCGGCACAGGCAACCCCGCGTTGCGCATGAATACCCATTTGGAAGATCTCATAATCAGGGTGCTGCGCTTTAAGCATAGGGGCTTTACTAAGTTTATGAGTCCAGTCAGAAAACTGCATATTATCATAATACTCCTCCATTGCCTCTACTGTTTGGCCATCGTCCCATGGCAATGTGAGGTAAGGAGAGCCTTTAACTTTTTGCTTGTTAAAATAATACTCCACATGGCATTGGGCACACACTAATTTCCGCATATCCTGATGGCTTGATTCCTCGATATTCATTCCCCGGCGATTAAATGCTTCAATAAGGGCGGGTCTTGAAATGCGCAGATTCATTGTTTCAGCATCATGACAATCGGCACAGCCAATTGGATTAACAATCTGATGCCCGCGTTCTTCCCAGGTACCGCTATAGAATTTAGCTACCCCTTTTGTGAAATCCCCCTCCTCCTCAATAAGTTCGTTCATTACACGTGGCACATCAGGACTTTTGCATGTCCAACAGGTATTGGGCATAGGACTTTCTTTACCGTCCATTGGAGCACCTGTACGTAAAATTTTTCGAATATCTTCAACTGCATGCATATGGCCACGGCCCTGATTATACTCCTTGGAAAAACCGTAACCGGCCCAAAGTACAACTAACCTGGGATCCTCTTCGAGCATATCAACCCAGGCAGAGCCATTGTATTTACTTTTAAAGCTGGTATCAGCTGTTTTCAAAAAGCTTTGGTATTCGCGTGGAAAATTCTCTCCCCAAACTTCATTGCGTGGTTCAAATTGTCCATGCTCTACGCTTGGTTCATATGCAAAAACGGCTTCAGCCCTTCTTTCCATTACAGAAGAGGCAAGCAGTCCAAGTAAAAATACAATAACCATGCTGCCTAAAAAGAGCAACCACCCTAACCAGGGTTTTTGTTTTACTTTTTCACTTAGTGATGTCATATTAACAGAATTTTAGTTGTCAGTAATTAATGATTTTAACCATTCGGGAACAGGACTGGGTGGTACAGGTACCCGCGCATTGGGGGCACTCGAAATACTTGTAACCGTACCGTGCGGCACCGTTTGATGACACTCCCAGCATTTCCGGTCTTTTCTGAACTGGTGAAATTCGTTTGTGTAAGCAAGTGTTTTATGGTCGGTGACTAAATCGCTATGGCAGCGAATACAGTTTTCCTGCACCACATCAGCCCCTGCTTGCTTAATTTTAATAACTTGTGGTTCAGCCCGCATGGTGAAAATGGTAGCGTGCCTTAAACCATCCTGTGCTTTAAAATAATATTTTCGGAATACATTGTCGTGCGGAACATGGCAACTGTTACAGTTTGTATATTCTCTATGCGCACTGTGCTCCCATGATGCAAACTCGGGGGCCATAATGTGGCAATTTACGCAAGTTTCTGGTTTATCAGAGAGGTAAGATGGTGCCTTAGAAATGTATACAGCATAGAAAAAAAGGCCTGCAAATATACCGCCAAGCAAAATAACAGGGATACGCCATTTTTTTGGTGGAGCAAGTTTTCTTAAGAAGTTTTTCATCGATTTTGTATTTTTCCTGTGATGTACTGCATCAAAAATTAAGGGGACAATCATACGATATGATCTGCCCCCTTTTTGTCTATTCAAATTTTATGACTTCCACCGGGCACTCTTCAGCAGCTTCTTTAATACAATCTTCATTTGCATTAAAATCTGCGCCTTCAATTACCTCAGCTTCGTCTTCTACTTTAAATACATCGGGACAAACATCCTCGCATAAACCGCATGATGTACATCCTTCTTCGATCCAAACTTTATTAATTGCCATAAAAACCTCCTTTTTCGTGTAATATACAAATTTTAACAACTTAAATCAAAACTTATTTTGGACTTGGTGTTTTAGCCACCAATACGCTCGCTATGCTATCTGTTTTGTTTGCCAGGGCATGCATAATATTGGCTGGACTATGCACAATTGCTTCTTTTTCAGCAATATTTACTTCATCTCCAATATTAAACTCAATTTCGCCTTCCATCACCACAAAAAATACATCAACTGGTGTTTTATGAGGTTTCACTACTTCACCGGGCTTCAAATTAATGTGCATTATCTGAGCATTTGAATGGTGATAAACCTCACGCACATCTACCCCATGCGGATTTTCTTTAATATCTTTATCTTTCCAATAATTAATTTCCATATGTTTTTAATTTTATACCAAAATTAAGAGCTGTCGCCTTAAAAAAATGTTACATATGTTACATAAAGGATAAAAACATCTTATTTACATTAATTTTAAATTGCGCAAATTGAGATAAAAAACTAAATTGCAAACCGAATTCGTAATAAACAGGCCATAACAAACGTATTTAAAAAGCAGGCGATCAGGAGTCCCCGAGAAAATCATATGAATTGCAGAAATTTCACCACCATAAATATAGAGTAATGAAACACGCAACAATAATATTCATAGTTATAGCAACCTTAGCTTTTTCATGCAATAAAAGCCCTGAAAAAGAAACTCAGACACCTAAACCAACAACTGAAAACAAAGGAGAATTAAAAAAATCAAGCGATACCATATATATTTCAACCGCACTTCAAGGGCAAGCTAAAAGAATGAATATTCTGCAACAGAAAGTAATGTTCCGTGCAAAAAAACAACTCGCAGATTCAATTGCTACACTTCAACAACTTTTTG
>NZ_DATFKB010000216.1:0-2747 GCF_035268865.1 Salinivirga sp.
GTATATTTTCTGTATTCTAAGGATGCATTTATACTGCAACTCATATAGTTTTTAGAATTATAATAAATCAACCTGTTTTTCAAAAAGAATGAAATGAAAATATGATTTTTGGTTTCGTGAGTATGCGAATAGCCTGAGTACCTTTACCTTCTGGGGTTTATAAATCAAACTTCTTGGCTCCCGCTCCCTTATTATAAAAAGCACTTTATGCGTATCCCTTCGGCCTGCGACGTATTGCAGCGCTGATTCTATCGCCATATCTTTGGAGCAAAAATCATTTTATGTCACAGGAAAGACTCGAAGAAAAAGCACAGCGGATGTTCGATATAGTGGAGCAGTGCCAAAGTAGCGGCCAACACAAGAAAGACTTTTGTCATGAACAGAATATCCCACTGTCCAAGTATTATTATTGGCAGAAAAGATATTATGAAGAGGTTCACAAAAATGATCGTGGATTTGTTGCGATAGATACCCATGCTGCCGATAGAGAAGATGGCCAAATGAAAATCAACCTGCCCACTGGTGTTAGTATTCAAATTCCGCTGGATACTTCGCCAATAATTATCAAGCAACTATTGACATTAGTCTGAAGATATGTTTAGCCTTTCATCAACGTCACGGTTTTTTCTCTACAAAGAGGTCACCGATATGCGGAAAAGCTTCGATGGGCTTTGTGGGATCGTACAAAGCCAATTACATCGTAACCCAATGTCTGGCGATGTTTTTATTTTTATCAACCGCCGCCGCGATAAAATAAAACTGATGCAATGGGAACAAGGTGGTTTTGTTCTGTATTATAAACGTATTGAATCAGGCACCATCGAAATTCCACCATTCGAAAACCATCAGAAATCACTCCAAATAAAGTGGACTGATCTTATTATGATGATCGAAGGAATATCATTGAAACACATCAGAAAAAGGAAGCGTTTTTTTCTTGAAAAAAGTGACCAAATCCGTTGAAAACATTGGGTTTTAATGCCTATTTTTTGTATATTTGCATTGTGCAAAACAAAGGTAACATACAGGAAGAAACGATCACTATTTCTGCGGCAACTTATCATTCTTTGTTAAAGGAAAATGAAAGTTACAAACTCCAGATCGCCCAGATAAATTACCAATTAGCTCAATTGAAAAGGATGGTTTTTGGTTCTAAGAGTGAGCGTTTTATGCCCGAAGAGGACAAAAGTCAATTAAAGCTTGATTTTTGGGAAACTATAGAGAAAAAGCCTGTTGAAGAAAAACAAATAGAAGAAGTTACCTATAAGCGTAAAAAGAAATCGAAAGGCAAAAAGGCTGTGCGCGTGCCGCTGCCATCGCATTTACCCCGTGAGAAATACATACTGGAACCTACGGATAAAAAAGACGGGGATCAGAAGATAGGAGAAACTGTCACCGAAATACTTGAATACCAAGAGGCCAAATTGTACGTAAAATCTTATCATCGCCCTAAATATGTGACCCCGAATAAAGACGGTGTTAAAGTTGCGGAACTGCCTTCGTTGCCTATCCCTCGCGGCAATGCAGGGCCTGGCTTGTTAGCTTTTCTGTCCATAAGCAAGTTCATTGATCATTTACCTTTTTATAGACAAAGGCAAATACTTAAACGCTATGGACTGGATATAGCAGAAAGCACTATCAACGATTGGTTTTCAGCCACATGCCGCTTACTGGAACCTTTGTACGATAAGCTGCATTACTCGGTGTTGGACACAGATTACCTGATGGCCGATGAAACACCTATCTCAGTGCTTACAGCTGCCAAGCCAGGATCTACCCACAAAGGTTATCACTGGGTATATTATTCGCCACTCAACAAGCTTGTTTATTTCGATTACCGGAGAGGTCGTGGCCGGGATGGTCCTGAAGAAATCCTAAGGAATTATAACGGCACCCTGCAAACAGATGGTTATATCGCATACGATTCATTTGGAAAAAAAGCTAATATGATCTTATTGGCCTGTATGGCTCATGCAAGACGTAAGTTTGAACATGGACTGGAGAACGATCCGGAGCGGGCGGGCTATGTGCTTAAGCAAATGCAAGCACTTTATAAAATTGAACGTACAGCGCGGGAAGAACAAATGTCATTTGCTGACCGCAAGGCACTTCGCCAGAAAGAGTCGGCACCCATATTGAATGAGTTGCACAATTACCTAAAAACACAACTGCGTGAGGTATTGCCCAAGAGCACCATGGGGAAAGCTATAGCTTACACACTTAACCTATGGCCACGTTTGGAACGCTACGTAGAAGATGGACGTTATGAAATAGACAACAACCTGATAGAGAACTCCATCCGTCCGGTGGCTCTTGGCCGTAAGAACTATTTATTTGCCGGGTCACATGAAGGAGCACATCGGGCAGCCATGATCTATTCATTCGTTGGTAGCTGTAAAATGAACAACATTGATCCGTCGCTATGGTTAAAAGATGTGCTTTCACGCATATCAGATCATAAAGCCAACAAGCTTGATGAACTTCTCCCGCCGAACTGGCAGCCATCAGAATAAAAAAAAATTGAAGCTATTGTTTTTTGAGGGGGGCAGTATGATCTGAAAAGATCGGCTAAACTGATGATGCCAGCTAAAAAAAAGCAATTTTTCCGCAGATTAGACAAAAATACTCATCCATCCAATACCAGTCAAGACGCCCAAGACCGAAGGCTTACTTTTATTTTGCCAAAGCGCCAATTCGCCCAGCGCTATGTTTTGCAAGGCTGCATTTTCAATTGTGGAGTACTTTAC
>NZ_DATFKB010000217.1:0-18008 GCF_035268865.1 Salinivirga sp.
TTTTGATAGGGTTTTGCAAGGCCGCCATCAATTACAATGAGTTTCCCGTTCCCTTTAACGGGGTTTTCTCCTTTTTTACGTTTTACAGGGGTGTGGCCATTCACAATGTGCCCCTGTTTCGGGTCAATTCCAAAATCAGTTAAGATTTTATTACATGTCTCCTCCTCATCGCGCAAAGCAAAATATGGATTGTTTTCCTCGTGGTGCGTACTTTTGTCAGATAATAGGTAGCGCTCAAAAGTGGCCATCTTTTTCTTTCCAAATAATGGCGATACAGGACCTGCCCATAAGTACCACAGAAAATCAAGCTCATAAGAGTTTGGTGTGCTTTTTAAGTGGTTCGAAAATGCTTTCCGGACGATTTTTTCCAGTTTAAGAACAAGGGCTTTACCACTATAGCTTTTGTCAAAAATTTTCATGCGCTGGAAATTTCCATTTCTCGTCATTGGAATACATCCATGATAAAGCAGGTTATTGTTGAAAACCAGGTGCATGTTGCCAACCTCATACAAATAATGCAAGTGCTTTTGCAGCTTTTCTGAATTTAAGAATGAGTGTTGCAGCCGTTCCATTAACTTTTTTTCCTCTTTGGTTAGTTCATGTGGATTATCAGGGTCAATGGTAGGCCATTTATTGTCTTTGAGTTTATAGCTCTTTCCGCCAATCTTAATAGTCCCCTCTTCATAGTTCATTTTATCCAGCACTAATCTGTCTTCCATTTGGTACCAGGGGTTGCGTTTAATAATGGTGCTTTCTATTTTGAACTGAATTACACTAATGGCTTTATGCATTTGTCTGATGAGCAGTTGCTGTTGTGGACTATTGTCTGCTGAAGCCTCTTCTTTGGGTGCAAATACTTCACATAAATCATTTTCATAGGTTTCCATCGCAAAAGTTGCCAGCGGCATAAGGTTAATACCGTAGTTTTCTTCTATGATAGATAAATTGTCGTAACGTGCAGATATACGTAAAACATTCGATATGCATCCTGTACAGCCCATGGCAGCACCCATCCATAAAATATCATGGTTGCCCCACTGAATATCCACACTTTTAAATGTCATCAAAGTGTCGATAATGCGGTCTGGCTCGGGTCCGCGATCAAAAATATCCCCTACAATATGAAGGTGGTCAATCACCAGACTTCTGATAAGTTCAGATATGGCCATCACAAAATTATCGGCCCTGTTGATGCGTATAATGGTATCAATAATGCCATTGTAGTAATCCTGTTTATTTGGCGCATTTTCTTGCTCATGCAATAATTCTTCTATTACATAGGCAAAATCATTGGGCAGGGCTTTCCGTACTTTCGAACGTGTGTACTTCGACGATGCATTTCTGCATACTTCTACCAGTCTGAAAAGCGTTACTTTATACCAATCCTGCATTTCATCTTCATGCTCATGCTCTATAAATTTTAGCTTTTCTTTTGGATAGAATATAAGTGTTGCCAGTTCAGATTTGTCTTTTTGTGAAATGGTATCACCAAAAACATCATTAATCTTACGCTTAACTACGCCGGAAGCATTGTTTACAATGTGGATAAAAGAATCGTATTCGCCATGAATATCTGACATAAAGTGCTCTGTGCCTTTGGGTAGGTTTAATATGGCCGACAGGTTAATGATTTCAGTACTTGCAGCTTGAATGGTGCGATAAGAGCGTGCGAGAAGTTTGTAATAGCTGAGTTCTTCTTTGGAGAGTTTCATTTTTTGTGATGATTTTTGACTTTGATTTTTTATGTCATGAAGTTAATAATTCTTTATCATCAGAAATATGAAATTTTATGAATTTATTTTTCTGAAAGATGAACAGCTTGTTTTTATCAATTTTATATTAGATTTTTTATTTCATTTCGCAGGTCTGAAGTTTTTTGTATCTTGGCACGCAAAAGATCAAAAGATCTTTTTTTCGGGGTGTGCCCGTTAGCCCCGGAATTTTTTGATTGGTTTAACTTTTTTAATCTTCAGCTATGAGAACTACATTTATTCTTACCCTGGTGTGCTTAACCATGGGTTTGTCGGCACAAAATATTCCTTCTGCCGATGTAAAAAAACTCTCCGGTCAGGTTGTAAATACATCAAATTTTTCAAACGATGGAAAACCTATAGTTATTAGCTTTTGGGCGACCTGGTGTAAGCCTTGCGTTAAAGAGCTTAACGCTTATAACGACTATTATATGGACTGGAAGGACGAAACAGGAGTGAGAATTGTTGCCATTTCTACCGATGACACACGTAGCTCTGGCCGCGTGGCACCATACGTTAATGCGCGTGGATGGCAATTTGATGTTTTCCTCGATGAGAATGGCGATTTTAAGCGTGCCATGAACGTTGCCAATGTTCCCCATACTTTTTTACTAAATGGCGATGGAGAAATAATATGGCAACATACTTCCTATGTTGATGGCGATGAAGAGGAATTGTATGATAAATTGCTTGAACTTACTGAAAAATAATTCAAATATCTCTGCCATATTACAGTGCGAAATGTACGTGGCTAATTCCTAAAGTTATGAGAAAGATTTTTTTGCTGTCACTGATTATTATTCTTCCCATGGTGGCAATGGCACAAAAACAAGACCGCCCAAAGGGTCGCCTCAGCGGCAACTTTAATATGGAGGCCTGGTATTATCTAAAAGATAGTGTGATAGGCACAAACGTTCCTCCGGAAAAAACACTTATGAATGGTTATGCCAACTTCAGGTACGATTATGGTAATTTTACTGCCGGAATGCGCTTCGAAGGTTACCTTAATACGCTTCAGGGTTTCGAAAAAGGCTATGACGGAACAGGCATCCCTTACCGTTTTTTATCCTATAAAAATGAAGAACTGGAATTTACTGTAGGTAACTTCTACGAGCAGTTTGGCAATGGTTTGGTGCTGCGTGCCTGGGAAGATAAAAACCTCGGATATGACAATGCCTTCGAAGGTATTCATGTTAAATACAATCCATACAAAGGAGTCTATTTTAAAGGTTTATATGGCAAGCAGCGGGTGTTTTTCGATTTAGGCGAAGGCATTGTACGTGGTTTTGATGGAGAAATAAACATTAATCAACTTTTTGATACCCTTAAATATGCCAAAACACGTTTTATAATAGGCGGTAGCATCGTTTCTAAATATCAAAAAGACGAAAATGTGCAATACAACCTGCCTGAAAATGTAGCATCTTTTGCAGGTCGCTTCAATTTTCAACATGGTATGTTTTCGCTGAAAGGCGAGTATGCCCATAAAGTAAATGATCCCTCAGCAGATAATGGTATGATATATAAAGATGGCGATGCCTTACTTGTTAATAGCACATGGTCAAAAGGTTCATTTGGTGCCATGCTGAGTGGTAAATGGGTCGATAATATGAGTTTCAGGTCAGATTATCAGGCTGTAGATAAGAACTTGCTTATTAATTACCTGCCCGCTGTAACTCAAAATCATACATATGCATTGACAGCAATGTACCCTTATGCCACACAATTAACAGGTGAAGCAGGTGCCCAGGGTGAGTTTTATTACCGTATTAAGCGTAAAACCGCTTTAGGCGGAAAATATGGTACTTTAATTACACTTAACTATTCGCGTGTTCACGATATTGAGCGCAATAGAGAAGGCCTTGAGAACGATACCCTTGGTTATAAAGATAAGTTTCTTGCTATTTCAGATGATTTGCTTTACGACGACTTTAACCTCAAAATAGAACGCAAATTTTCCCGAAAATTGAAAGGTACTTTTATAGGTCAGTATGTGAGTTACAATAAGCAGTTTATAGAAGGTAAAGGCGGTATTGTATATGCCAAAGCAGGGGTTCTTGATCTGAGTTACAGAATTAAACGCCGTCATTCTATAAGGCTGGAGCAACAATTATTAATGACTGAACAGGATCGTGGAGATTGGTACAGTGTGATGCTCGAATATACAATTTCACCCCATTGGTTTTTTTCTATAATGGATCAATACAATTATGGAAATGACCATAAAGACCTACGCGTACATTATTACACATTAAGTATGGGATATAATAAAGGTGGTAACCGCGTTCAGCTTAACTTTGGAAAACAACGCGAAGGTATTGTGTGTGTGGGCGGAGTATGCCGCCAGGTACCATCTGCCTATGGAGCGTATGTAACTTTAACTTCTACGTTTTAAAAATCTTAGTTTATGATACGACTGAAAACAATAATACTATTTGCCTTTGCGCTTATTATGGCTTCATGCGATGAGGTTAATGAACCTTATGGCAACCAGGTCGAAATTGAAGCTCCCACTGAGCTGACCAAAAAAGCCGTGATTTTTGAATTTACGGGTATACACTGTACCAATTGCCCTGCAGGCCACGAAGCTATAGCGCAAATTGATTCTGTTTATCACGGCCACGTTATTCCAATTAGTGTACATGCTGGTTTTTTTGCTGATCCTTATCCCGGAGAACCTGATTTTCGCACCCCTTTTGGAGATAAAATCTTTACTGATCTTGGACTTAGTTCAACGCCCGCAGCTTCAATCGCAAGCCTTAATGAAAACGATGCTATTTCTGGTGCCCCAACTTCCTGGCAAGGTGAGGTTGGTAGTGTAATTCCGGATTATACGGACTTTATTATTACGCCCGATATTCAGTTGCAGGACAGTACTTTACGGGCCAGGTATGTAATAACAGAAAGGGTAGAAGCACAAAACCCCCTTCATTTTTTTATGTTGATCATTGAAGACCATATTGAGGGACCGCAAATAGGATCAGATATTGATCCTTACGATCACAGACATGTATTGCGTAGGTGTGTAAATAATATCAACGGCACACAGGTGAATTTTACCGACGGTGTGGATGAACTTAGCTTTACTACCACATTAGATGCCAATTGGCAAACCGAAAATCTTTATGCCGTTGGCATTATTGTTGATCAAAATACCAAAGAAATTTATACCGGAGAGCAAGTCAAACTTATTACAGAATAACATACAATTTATTATCTAACCAAATTCTACAACTATGAGAAAAATCTACCTTTTAATCATCTTTTTGATTTCCGGAATTGCACTGAATGCGCAGTCTTTTGAGCTTCAGATTAGCGATTCTCAGGAACTCGTAAACAATGGCGATACCATTCATGTAAATGGAGGTGCCGATGAGAACCCCATCGCCAGTCATTTTGAAATAGAAAATATTTCAATGGGTAATATTACCATGCAAGTTAGTCGCGAGGATGTGGCCTTGCCTGAGGGTATGACCACATTTTTTTGTGTTGGAACTTCGTGTTATCTGGCGAGTACTTTCATTAGCGATGAATTTGTCATTTCAGCAGGCGAAACACAGATATTTGATGCAGACCTGGAGCCTCGAGGTAATACAGGCGATGCATTGATTAAATATAACCTGTATACCATGCCCGATTCTGCAGAAATGTTAAGTTTTTATGTGCATTTCAGTGTGGCCCCTGTAGGTATATCAGAAAACTTACTGTCTGAATTCATGCTTTACCCGAACCCGGTCAAAGGCCAATTAAATGTGAGGTATGAAGGAAGTGCCGATCGCAACACACGAATCGAAGTATATAATGCCCTTGGTAAACTTATGAAGGCTCGCAGAGTTTCGCCAAATACAGATTATCAGATCAATATGGATGATTTTAACACCGGATTGTATATGGTAAAACTGGTCAATGCAGAAGGTGTTTTGCAAACCCGCAAAATACTGAAAAAATAAATCCGAGTATGTAGAAATATAGCTCCCGGATTTTTTCGGGAGCTTTTTTATACCCTAATTCCAAGTAGAGTTACATCATCTGTTTGCTTGTTTTCTCCTTTCCATTCCCAAAAACTATCCAGAATAGCTTGTTCCTGCACTTGAGGGTCCTGATCAGCAATCTGCATGAGCAGATCTTTGAGTTGACAGGTTCCATAGCGTTTGTACTCTTCGCCACCAAGCTGATCTACCAGTCCATCGGTAAAGAAATAAAGCATATCATCACGGTCAAGCAAAGTGTCTTGTGTTGTGAACTGGTAATTATTTGGGGCTGTTCCCACATTTACTTTATTAGGATCGAAAACAGACAATTCGTTATTGCGCACCAGGTACATCGGGCTTTGGGCTCCGGAGAATGAGAGCTCCATGTTGTCAAAATCAATTACTATAAAGGCAATGTCCATGCCGTCATGCGAATGATATCTTTCATGGTTTTGATTCAATGCATTCTGCATTTTATTGTTAAGCAGGGTTAGTATTTCGCCTGGGTCTGGTTGGTCCAACTGATTAATTATTTCATTTAAAAATGAAATGCCAAGTATGCTGATCATACTTCCCGGAACGCCATGTCCTGTACAGTCCGATATGGCTACACAATATTTGTTCTCTTTCTGAGCAAACCAATAAAAATCACCGCTTACCTTTTCCCTGGGATGAAATATGAGAAAATAATTCTCAAGTTTCATTTCCAGTAGCTTAGTCGATGGCAGCATGGTCGATTGTATCATCCCGGCATACTCAATGCTTTCGTGTATGCGTTCATTCTGTTCCCTTATTTTCTGGTTTTGCTCACTTATTTTTTCATTTTGCTCACTTATTTCTGCATTTTTTTCTGTAAGTGATATTTCAAGTTTGTCTTTCGATCGTAGTCTGTGTATCAGGGTTTGCAATAACCTGTTGCTAAAAGGTAAACTCTGTTGCAATAAATTGTTGAAAATATCGGGCGGCATAACAAGACACTTGCAATGGTTAATGGCTGTTACCGTGGAGGAGTGGGGCTGTTTTTCTATGAGTGCATATTCCCCGAAATATTTACCCGGCCCTAACTCAATGTATTTGATTTGCCTTGCATGTATTTTTACTTTTCCTTCTAAAATGATAAAAAAGCCATTGGCTCGATCCCCTCTTTCGAATATGATTTGACCATCGGTGTATTCAACCAACATCGATGCCCGTATTACGGTTTCTAATTGATAGCCTTGAGTGCCAATAAAAAGCGGGGCTTCAGATAATTTATTTCTGATTGTTTTTATTTTATCATCTCCAGTTTCCATATAACGAATTTACATATTATAAATAGGTTTGACAGGGTTTCTTTACCTGATTTTCCATTTTTTTTGCAATCTTGCGCATCTTTTGTTTGCTTATGGAAAACTATTACGGAGAAATCGCCGGAATCGGCACTGCAGTTTGTTGGACAGCAACATCCATGTTTTTTGAAGCTGCCGGAAAAAGAATTGGTTCTTTATCGGTTAATCTTATTCGGTTGTTCATGGCTTTCTTCCTTTTAGGAACTGTAACGTGGATTACAAGAGGATATTTTCTGCCACTTGATGCTACTACACATAATCTTACCTGGCTGGCTTTGTCTGGTCTAATTGGATTTACAATTGGTGATTTGTTGCTTTTTCAGGCTTTTGTTGTGGTTGGAGCACGTATTTCGATGCTTGTTATGGCTCTTGCTCCGCCTGTTGCAGCTATTGCCGGCTGGATTATCCTGGGCGAAGCCATGACAACCAAGGGTTTGCTGGGAATGATGATAACCCTTACCGGCATTATGATGGTAGTCCTGAACCGTCCTGCAAAAGAACAAAACGGTAAAAAACCAAAACTAAGAGACTGGTTTGAAAATCCCCTGGGGCTTCTGCTGGCCTTTGGAGGTGCTGCCGGGCAGGCAGTTGGACTTGTGCTGAGCAAAAAGGGAATGGAAAATTACGATGTAATTGCCTCAACACATATCCGTGTGATGGCCGGAGCAATTGGTTTTATGATTGTGTTTACCTTTATGCGCAGGTGGAGCCGCGTGTTTTCTGCTTTGAAAGATAAAAAAGGTATGCTGTTTACTTCAGGAGGCGCTTTTTTTGGCCCATTTTTAGGGGTAACGCTATCATTAGTTGCAGTTAAATTTACCTCTGCGGGCATTGCTCAAACACTTACTTCACTTGTCCCTGTAATCATAATTTTACCCTCGGTATTTATTTTTAAGGAGCGGGTTACACCACGCGAAGTTCTAGGTGCTTTTGTTGCAGTAGCTGGTGTGGCGATGTTTTTTATTTAAGGTATATCTAAATATTTGTGTGACTGGAGTGAGATATTCCATTCCGGATGCGCTTTTACATATTCAACCATCGAAGGTGCCATCTTTTTAAATTGCGAATATTCAGGTTGCAGGAGCAATTTGCATTCAGCAGAAACTTCTTTTTTCCATTGTTCTGCAAAATCAAAATCACTTTGGCTGAAAATTACTATTTTAAGTTCATCTGCTCTTTTGAGGTTTTGTTTCAGGGGATGCTTGTTGTGTTTCGGACTTATGCAAATCCAATCCCATTGGCCAGTGATTTCATAAGCCCCGCTGCTCTCCAAAAAATTACTGATATTATTCCTTCTTATCAGAGTGCTTAGAGGGTCCAGCGGATACATGGCTGGTTCACCACCAGTAACAACTACCGATCGGGCCGGCGTATTCAGTACCTGGTTTACAATTTCATCGACAGAAACCAGAGGATGCAAGTCTGCATTCCAGCTTATTTTTGAATCACACCAGTGGCATGCAATATCACACCCACCTACGCGTATAAAATATGCCGGTTTCCCGCTATGGTGTCCTTCTCCCTGAATGCTATAAAAAGATTCTACGAGCGGTAACTTTTTACCTCCTTCAAGTAACTCCGAATCAACTTTTTGATATGATTTCTGGCTTTTTGCCATTATTTGCCATTTTTTTGGGCTGCAAAAATAGTATTTTATCAACGGTTTGAAGGCTAATTTTGAGAATATTAAATTTTGGCTGCGCTAAAGTTGTTTTGAGTGTAATTTAAGTGTTTGTATTTTAGTGCTTTGCTTTTGTTCGTATTAATAGATTATAAGTTTAGGGTTTCCAGATTATTGTCAATCAATCTTGCTAAACCCGTAAACAATCGTTAATTTTGGCTGAGATTAACTGCGAACTAACTTTTGGGGAAGTTGTTATTCAGTTAATTACAATACTTTCTCGATGGCAAGTATGAATAATCTAAATAATAAAGCGATGCAAATTTCATTGGAAAAATCATTGGTGAAAAATTTGATGGTGCACCGTCATTATGAGTGTTACCATTCAATGGGTGAGGATATTATGCAATCTATCCAGGACAAAACCTGCCCCGGAAACGATTTTCTTGGTTGGGTTAACCTGCCATCATCACTGAAGAGTGGGGAGTTGGAAAGAATAAATGAAGTTGCCCAAAATCTTCGCAAGATTAGCGACGTTGTGGTTGTTGTGGGTATTGGTGGTTCTTATTTAGGTGCGCGGGCTGTGATTGAATCACAAAAATCAGCATTCAAAAGCGATGGTTGTGAGGTTTTATATGCCGGCCATCAGTTGTCACCAGGCTATTTAACAGAGCTCTCGCAATATCTGGAAGATAAAAAATGGAGCATTATCGTAATCTCTAAGTCAGGAACTACAACCGAACCAGCTATTGCTTTTCGTTATTTGCGCAATATGCTCACCTCCCGATTCGGTGAAACAGCCATGAAAGAACGTGTAGTTGCAATTACTGACTCGTCGAAAGGAGCACTTCGTAAGCTCGCCGACGCCAATGGACTGCAATCTTTTATAATTCCTGATGATGTAGGAGGGCGCTTCTCTGTTTTTACGCCCGTTGGCTTGTTGCCAATTGCAGTTGCCGGATTTGATATAAAACAACTAATCCAGGGTGCAAAGCAAATGGAAGAACAAGTTTGGAGCGACAAAAAAAATAATATTGCTCTGGATTATGCCGCTATTAGAAATGTACTCTATCAGAATGGAAATACTACCGAAGTATTGGTCAATTATCACCACAAGTTTCATTTTATAGCAGAATGGTGGAAACAGTTATTTGGCGAGAGCGAAGGAAAAGACGGAAAAGGTATTTTCCCGGCAAGTGTCGATCTTACTACAGACCTGCATTCAATGGGCCAATACATTCAGGATGGTAAAAGAAACCTTTTTGAAACAGTTGTGAAATTTGAAAATACTAATGCCAAAGTAGAGCAAATTGGGCATGATGACGAAAACCTAGATAACCTGAACTATCTTGAAGGTAAATCAATGGATTTTGTAAATAAAAATGCGTTGGAAGGCACCATGCTTGCGCATAATAGCGGAGGAGTCCCAAACCTTATGATTAAAATTCAAAACGATGATGTCGATAATATAGGTGGCTTGCTTTATTTTTTTATGATTACATGCGCCATCAGTGGGTTAATGTTGCAGGTCAATCCGTTTAATCAACCGGGGGTAGAAGATTATAAACGGAATATGTTTGCATTGCTTCAAAAACCCGGATTTGAGGCAGAATATAAAGAACTACAGATTTTACGAAAAGAACTTAATTTCTAAACCAACTTTAAATGAAGAAAATTTTTGTAATGCTGCTTTTTATTGCAGCAAGTGAATTGCTATGTGCTCAGTTTAACCAGCAAGCACCAGTAGTTATAAGTGAACAAATTGAGAATGCTGCATATTTATACCCGCAGGTTGCAGCAAGCGACAGCGGTTACTATGTGACCTGGTACGATGAAAATCAAAATTTTAAAATGTATATGCAGTATGTAAATCCCAAAGGTGAACCACAATGGGCAAGCCCTCTGGTTGTGACTGATTATACTCAGGATTCATGGATAAGTGATTACTCCCTGAAATCTGATGGTGATAATGCATATGTGTTTTTTGCTGATGCGCGAAATGGATTAACAGATAAGGATATTTTTGGATACAAAATTAACTCACAAGGGGAGTTTCTTTGGGGAGAACCCGGAGTAGAGCTAATTGTCGCTACAGGCTATGATTCTGAATATTCTCCTGATGTGGCATTAATGCCTAATGGCGATGTGGTTGCTGCATGGAATAAAATGGATGCCGATGGGTATTCAATCAACATGCAGTGGCTTAATTCTGATGGAGAGCGCTTATGGCAAAACGGGCTTAAAATTGCAGAAACTGACATTAGACTTTTTAATCCGAACTTAATGCCTGCTACAGATTCTACTGTTTTCCTGGTGTACACGTACCAAAACGGGCAATACGGAGATAAGCAGGTGCTTGCACAACAAATCGGTACATCAGGGCAAAATGTATGGGATACTGTTCTGGGGGTGACAGGTAATTCAGGCATTGGAGAAGGTCGCAGACTAAAATTACATTCGTCTTCAGATTCAGGTATTTACATCACCTGGTATGGTGATCCTGATGGCAATACACTCAATGATGTATTTACGCAACATGTGGACCTTAATGGAAATCTGCGCTACGAAAACGGAGGGTTAAATCTTTCTGTAAATAACCAAATGAACCAGACTACACCATCATGTCTGGGCCAAGACTGGGAAGGTAATGCTTTGTTTGCCTGGCACGAAACACCCACCAGTAAAGAGAGTAATTTTACAAAAATACAGAAAATTGACCAGGACGGTAATTTGCTGTATGAAAACAGTGCTTTAACAATTTCTGACACACTTACAGCAATTGGAGATGGTACTGTGCAATATGGAAAAGTATTTTTGCCGGCAATGGAGAGCACTTCCCAGGGAGCCCTTGCAATTTATGATTTAGATAACGATTCCATTAATATTGTATCTGTGGGTACCGATAATGCAACCAATTCAGTTTTGGCTAATGGTCAATTTGTATTTGCGTCAGTCACAGATGTAAACTCAAATACACAAGTGCAGCTGCATAATGTTTACCGGACTGGTCAGTCAGGTGTTGAGCCCGTTTTAGCAGACGCTGCATTAGCCTCATTTGCTGGCATCCGGAACTTTTCGCCTGATTCCGTATTCTATTTTATGATGCAGGATTCAGCACATGTATGGGATAATTTTGCCGCCGGTATGAATATTTACCAAACAGTTGAATACCTCGATACCCCTAAATATGAACCCGGAAACTACCGTGTGAAAGTTACTTCTCAGGATAGCTCAGTGCAGTTTTATCAGTTTAGCTGGGTGAATGAACCGCTGGCAAGTATAGAAAGTCTTAGTAGTGATTATGATCTGTGGACGCATGTCGACTATGAAAATAATGATGCCTGGGCTGAAATGATTTTTGTGAAAGATCCTCAAAAATTGTTGAATTTTGAGCTCAGTCCGGGTGCCAGAATATTTTTAAATGGTAAATGGGATGCAGATTATAGCCGTATTAATGATACAGCCAGCCAGTTCTTTGGCCCTTATAGCCTTAATTATGATAGTGCTTTTGTGAGTTTTGAAATTCTGGATTACCAGGGAAATCAAATTGATTGGCGTTTGGTGATGACAATTGGTGGAGGAATTCAAACTAGCTCCTTTACAGGTAAGGTTTATCCAAATCCTGTCTCAAATGTGCTGCACGTTGAATCAAATCAAATAGTTCAGACTGTAACCTTACTTTCCATTGATGGCAGACCAGTCGATGAATTTACTGTGAATAGCAGACATGCTGTTTTACCTGCTCAAAAACTGGTGGCTGGAACATATATCCTGCTTATAAAGCAAAATGGAAAATATAAAAGTAAGATATTTACCAGGAAACCTTAATTTACATGGTAAAATCAAAAAAAGGCTTCCAATTTGGAAGCCTTTTTTGCTGTGAATAAATTTATTATTTCAGATTGTGCTTTTTGATAAAGTCTTCAATTGGTTCTGCAAGTGAAGGCTGACCAATTTCCTGAAGGTCATATCCAACTTTTACGGTTGGCTTGTCAATCTTAACAATACGGTTTAAGTCAATTGGGGTAGCAATAACAACTGCATCACATGGTGTGTTGTTGATTGTTTTTTCCAAATCTTTTTTCTGTTCTTCACCGTAGCCCATTGCCGGAAGTAATTTCCCGATTCCAGGATAAGTCTGGAAAGTTTCGTTTAATCTGCCAACGACATATTCTCTTGGGTCAACCATCTCAGCTGCACCTGCTTTGCGGGCTGCAACAGTTCCGGCACCAATTTTCATTTCACCGTGTGTAAGTGTTGGTCCGTCTTCAACAACTAATACTTTCTTACCGCGAATAATCTCTGGTTTATCTATCGTTAATGGCGAAGCACCATCTACAACCATAGCCTCAGGAGCTACTTTTGCAATGCTTTCACGCACGATTTGTATGTTATCCGCATCAGCGCTATCCATTTTGTTGATAACCACAACGTCAGATAAACGAAGTGTAGTCTCACCAGGATAGTATTTTAATTCGTGTCCCGGACGATGAGGGTCAACAACCGTTACCATTAGGTCAGGCTTATAAAATGGAAAATCGTTATTTCCACCATCCCATAAAATAACATCACATCCGTCAGGATCATTTTCTGCTTCTCTGACAATGGCTTCATAGTCAACACCAGCATAAATTACATTACCACGTGTAATATGCGGCTCATATTCCTCCATCTCTTCAATTGTGCAGTCGTGCTTTTCAAGATCTTCAATTTTAGCAAAACGCTGAACTTTTTGTTTTGCCAGGTCACCATAAGGCATTGGGTGACGAATAGCAACAACTTTTAATCCGGCTTCCATTAAAAGTTCAATAATACGACGTGATGTTTGTGATTTTCCGCAACCTGTACGAACTGCACCAACAGCAATAACAGGTTTTGTACTCTTAATCATTGTGTCATTTCCGCCTATTAATGAAAACGATGCTCCAGCAGCATTGACTCGTGAAGCCATGCGCATTACGTGTTCATATGGCACATCACTATATGAAAATACACATTCATCAGCTTTAAGATCTACGATAAGTTTTTCAAGCTCTTCTTCACCATGAATTGGAATTCCATCTGGATATAGGCTTCCTGCTAATTCGGCCGGATATTTGCGGCCATCAATATCTGGAATTTGGGCTGCAGTAAAAGCAACAACGTTAAATGAATCGTTGTCTCTGAAATAGGTGTTGAAGTTGTGAAAATCACGACCAGCAGCACCAATGATAATGACATTACGTTTTGCCATAAGTCAATTCCTCCGTTTTTTTATTTATGAATAAATTAGGTTTTAAAAATTGCGAAACAAATATAGTGGTTTAAACAAAATTTCCTAATTTTTGATAATGTTTAATAATTACCTTTATTTATGAACTATTTGGCACATTTATATCTCTCTGGAAAAAATGATGAGGTAAAAGTTGGAAATTTTATTGCAGATGCTGTAAAAGGACGTAACTTGTCTAAATATCCTAAAGGCCTGCAAAATGGAATTAAACTCCACCGCTGTATAGATGATTTTACAGACCATCATCCAATTGTGCTTGATGTAAATAAAATATTTGCCCCGGCATATAAAAAATATGCTGGTATAGTAACAGACATGATTTTCGATCATTTTTTAGCTAGTAATTGGCAAAAATTTCACGAACAAACCTTGTCTGAATATGTTAATGAAGTAAATAAAGTGTTATTATCCTGGTTTTATATAATGCCACGGCAAATTCAGTTAATGATGCCATTTTGGGTGAAACACAGGTGGCCGGAAATATACAGCAGCCCTGACGGTTTAATTAGAGCCCTTAACGGTATGCCAAGGTATACTTCCTTACCGGCAAGGAGTGATTTTGTAAAAGAAGTGCTAAGGAAAGAGCAATCTGGCCTGCAACGTGCTTTTAATGACTTTTTTGTTGCTTTAAGCCAGGAGTTTTATGATACTGAAAATAATTAATTTGCGTTTAGCCTATTCATATTCAGAAAAATATGTGCTACAAAAATATAAAAGTTCCTTTTTTTTTTTCAAAAACCTTTTTAGCTTTGTAGCTTTGTAAGTAAGAGTAAATGAGAAATCCATAAAATTATTGTAAACTATGAAAACAAGTTTCAAGTACTTAACAATCGTTATGGCGGCTATCATGCTATTCACCGGCTGTAAAGAGCTGGAGAAAATGCAGAAAATGGCTGACCAGGTAACTTTAAATGTACAAAAAAGTCCGGTTGAAATGCACGGAGATAGCATTGCAATCAAGTTAACAGGTTCGTTCCCTCCAAAGTTCTTCCAGAAAAAAGCACAACTGGAAGTAATACCAGTACTAAAATATAACGGACAGGAAGTTGCATTTAAATCAATTAAACTACAGGGAGAAGATGTTGAAGCCAACAATAAGGTAATTCCTTTTGAGAGTGGTGGTTCTTTCGAAATTGTAGATAAAATTGCATATGATCCCGCAATGCGCGAAGCAACACTTATTGCACGCGGCACAGCTACAGTTAAAGACGAAAGCATGGTTGTCCTGGAGCGTGAGGTTGCTCCAGGTGTAATGTCTACTGCTACATTGCTTGATTTTTCAGATGCTAAAGTTGTAAGAGCTGCTGATAACTTCCAGCGTGTTACTTATGATGCTAAAGAAGCAAAAATTCAGTTCCTTATCAATCGTTACAATATTCGTGGACGCGAGTTACGTAAAGATGAAATTAAAGCTTTCAATGATTATATTAAGCAAGTTGCTGAAAAAGAAAATATGAACATTGAAAACATCACAATTGATGCTTATGCTTCACCTGATGGAACTGTAGAACTCAATACTGAACTTTCAGAAGATCGTAAAAATGTTACTGAAAAGTACCTTGGCAACACAGTTAAAAAGGCAGATATTGAGATAGAAGAAGAGAAAAATGTTTATAATACAAGATCAGTTGCCGAAGACTGGGAAGGATTCAAAAAAGAGCTTCAAAAATCAGATGTGCCTGATAAAGACCTTATTTTGAGAGTTCTATCAATGTATAATGATCCTGAGGTACGTGAAAAAGAAATCAGAAATATTTCTGCTGCATTTGAAGAGCTTAAAGATGAAGTGCTTCCTCAATTGCGTCGTTCTGAATTCCGTATGAAAGTTGCTGTTGTTGGTTTCTCTGATGAGGAGATATCAAAATTTGCAATGGAAAAGCCCGATACACTTAATGTAGAAGAATTGCTTTATGCTGCTACACTAACAGAAGATCTTGCTGAGCAAAAACAAATCTTCACTACAGTAACAGAACAATATAGCGATGATTGGAGAGGTCATAATAACCTTGGTGTTGTAAACTACCTGAATGGCAACTATGCAGATGCATTAACAAGCTTTGAGGCAGCTAAAGCAATCGAAGCAAATAACAGTAAAGTATTAAACAATCTCGGAGCAGTTGCTTTAGCTCAGGGAGATGTTGAGAAAGCTTCAGAATACCTTAAAGCAGCTACAGCAGGTGGTAACGAAACAAGTTACAACCAGGCATTGATTGCCACTAAAAAAGGTGAATATGAAGATGCTGTTGATATGTATGCTAGCAGTAAATACCAAACTGTAAACTTTGCTCTTGCTAAACTATTGCAGTATAGCAGAACCCAGAATGAGCAAGCTTATGATGCAGCACTAGGAATTCTTGAAAAAGTTGAAAACAAAGAGAATCCATTGCTTTACTATGTAAAAGCTGTTGTTGGAGCACGTAAGCAAGATTCAGACATGCTTTTCAATAACTTGCGCACAGCAATCGAGAAAAATGCAGACCTCAAGCAAACTGCTGCTACTGATGTTGAGTTCCGTCGTTATAAAGAAGATGCAACTTTTACTTCAATAGTTGAATAATAATACAATTATTAAAATATCAGGGCTGTCTCAAACGGGACAGCCCTTTCTATATTAAATGACCCGATGTTTATAGCTAAAAAGAAAAGAAAAGAGAATATAATTGAGTATTTGCTGTATATGTATCAGATAGAAGATACTTTAAGAGCTGTTTCCCTTGATTTTAATAAGCTTGATGAAAAAGTTATTTCAAAATACAAAGCTGATGAAGCGCAAAAAGAAGAACTGCGCAACTGGTATAAAGAATTAATCAAACAAATGAAATCAGAGGGCATAGAGGAAAAAGGGCATTTAAGTTTTCTTCAAACGCTGGGAGGGGAAGTTAATGATTTACATCTTTGGTTAAATGAACAAAAAGAATTGGCTATTTATAGAAATGATTATGAAAAGGCTAAACCCTTCCTTTTAGAGTTTCAATATAAACTTAAGTCTGATTATACTACAGAGGTAGATATCGCACTCAATGCGCTTTATTATTATGTGTTGACAAGGATGAAGCAAGAAGACATTAATAAAGAAACCGAGGAGGCAATTAGAATTATAAGTCAGTTTTTACGAAACTTAGCCAAATATTTTAATCAATATGAAGAAGGAAAACTTCGAATTGATTGAAATGTTAATCTTTTTAAAACCCAAATGAATTATTTGCCGTATCAGTTTATTTGATGTAAATTGCATTATAATATAGATGATTATGAAAAATATATTAACCATAATATTGGTGCTTGTAACTCTTACTGGCATTTCGCGTACGCCCCCCTGGGCTGATAAAACATCCGATAAATATTTCTATTACGGAGTTGGTATGAGCTTTAAGAAAAAGGCCCCCAGGTCACATTTTAAGCAAACTGGTGAGAAATATATGAATGATTATGTCGAAGAGGCAAGGAAGAAGGCAATTAAAAATTTGGCTGAAAATGTAGCCGGTATTACAGTATCCGGCACACACGATGATGCCGAAATTTTGCTTAATAATGCTAAATTAAGAAACCTTGAGATATATAAGTTTAAAGAATACAATGTAGAATATTGGGTCTCCGTTCGCATTCCCAAAAAAGTGGTGGAAGAAATTCGTAAAGAAGCACGAATTGATAAGGCAAGAAAAAATCTTAAGGAAGGAAAAAAAGATTTTAAGAAAAATGCCTTTGATGAAGAATTCAAGTAAATCATTATATTTTAATTACATATAGAGGGCGTCAAATATGACGCCCTTTTTTTCTTCAAAAAACTTCAAAATTCTTTCATAAAAAGTTTGGAATGTAAAAATATATCCTCTACTTTTGCACCCGCTTTGATAGAAAAAGCGCAGATATTTGAAGGAGATAGGGTGATTTTGAGCAGATGAAAAGGAGAGAAGTTCGGCAAGGAAAAAAAGTTTTAAAAAAACTTGAAAAAATAGTTGTCGGCGGAAAAAATTAGCTTTATCTTTGCAGCCCGCAAAAGAAGGAATAGAGGGGAATAAGAAGCGGGAATGATCTTTGAAAAGAATGAAGGTAGCAAACCCTGTA
>NZ_DATFKB010000218.1:0-5746 GCF_035268865.1 Salinivirga sp.
GACGAATGGACTTTCTAAAAAATCACAAAAAACACCAACGAAAGAAATTAAACTGGCAGAACAGCGCAAAGCTGATTATCTGTCACGAAAAGGAGGTAAAACATGAGTGATTTACAAGCTTATATCAGCGACCGTAAAAAACGAGATACCGAATTTGCCAAGGGGTACGACGAAGGATTCCGAAGCTTTAAAATTGGTGTTCTCCTAAAGCGAGCCCGTGAAGAAGCCGGATTGACTCAGGATGAGCTCGCCAAACAATTAAACACAAAAAAAACAGCTATCTCGCGAATCGAGAACCATGCCGAAGACATTCGTCTTTCAACTTTGGAGAAGTATGCCCAGGCATTTGGAAAAAAGCTCAGAGTTGAACTCGTAGAGTGAGGCAGGCATAACCAGCGGTTCGCGCGGACTCGTTTTGGTTTTGAGACTTTAGCAACGTTGGTTTTCTCGCCGCACAACCGCCAGACCGTTAGCCTCCAAAGCTATCATTCCAAAATGGAAATAGGGCCGCTACTTTTCAGCTTTCAAAGGATTGCCAAACGATACCCAGCCAAATAGAACGGCCAAGATTGAGTAACCAATTGCGGCTATCCAAATTTCAATATTCTCAGGGGAAGAAAAAGCTGAATTACTTAATAGCAAACCACCAACCATAAAATGAGTGAAATTCCCAATTGCCACAGGCTTGCTATATATCCCGCCGATTAAATTCCCTTTTGCCATCCAGTTAAGCATTGCAAAAGCAAAGTACAGCGATCCCGTTATTTGCAGGAACAAAGTGTTTAGATCAGCTGGTTCTACACCGAAAAAGCCTAGAATTTCACCGGGAAGAAAGGTAAAGCAAATCCCTAAAAATCCCATTACTAATGAACTCGCTATCATCAATATTTTAGTATTCATAATAAATGGTCTTTTAATTTTTAGATTTTAAAATTGATCTTCACAAGACTATTCCAGCCTTTCTTTGATAACTTGTAAATCGATTATCATCGGATCTATTTCGTTGCGTTGCTTTTTTAACCTTTTCCAAAATTCAATTCCCACAAAAAAAACAATTGCTAAGCTCACTCCAAAATGGATCATCAGTTGCCACGTAATGCTGAAGTCACTAAGTACATCTACATACACCATGTTTATCCCCGTTAAAAGCATTATACTGTACACTGGTATGATATAGCGGAGAAATACTTTTCGATATAAAAGCTTTTTAATCGCTTTGGTTATGTAGGAATAGCTGTCAACCCGCAGGTGGTCTGCTTTTTTCAACGAAGTTCTATACCAGGCAAAACCGGTACCCAAAACCATCTCTACAGACAACACAAGAATTCCGCTATACACCCACCATGAGGCCTCCTGCATAAAATAAACTACGCACCAAAGGAAAATTATTGAGCAGACAAAAAGGATACTGCATATAACATTATTCAATCTTGTCTTTCGCTGAATTTGTTGAAATTCATCAAGCCTGGACGACAGGTTTTGATCAATGCCTATATCTTCTTTCGGTGTTTTCTGGGACTTCCAATCCTTCTTTAGTTCATCAATATTCATGATTTTCTGGCATTAGGCTTTGAAGTTCTTTTTTGATTCGATTTATTTTAACTCCCACGTAGTTTGTTGAAATACCCACCACCTTTGAAATTTGCTTATAACTCAAATCTTCTAAGTACAACGAAATTATAATACGATCCTGCTTTTCCAGTTTACTGATGCAGTTGTTGAGATCCCGAAGAGCCGGCAACGGATCTTTGCGGACTTTGAATGTTTTGTCACTCTTAAAAGTTGAAAAGTCTCCAGGATTACGATGAATACTTTCCAACCGTTGTTGTTTTTTTTTAAATGTAAGGGCGGTGTTGACCGTAATTCGATAAATCCATGTAGTGATTTTGGCCTCACCACGAAAGGATTCCAGATTTTCCCAGATGTTAAGCAGTACTTGCTGAAAAAGATCCTCTACCTCACTTTCTTCATGGAGATATCCGTAGCACAATCTATAAATCTTATCGCTGTGTTCATTGTAAAGCGCTATAAACCGGGACTTTTTTGATTTAGTCACTTGCATTGAAATATGCTTCCATTGTTTGATAAAACCATTCAGGATCATCCAGCATGATGAAATGCTTTGCTTCACCAGCTACCTTAAGCGTTTTATCTTCAAGCTGTTCATATTGGTTGCGGGCTGTTTGCATAATTTGGGATTTACTAACAGTACCTTGTTCACCGCTGGAAATATTCCCTGCCAACATGACCAGAACAGGAATTTCTATCTCCTTGATATCGTCCCGAAGATCAGTTTGCATAATATCAGCCATCGCGTTTACGACTGTTGTGCGATCGGATTGCATCGACCACTCCAATACGTTCTCAAGATCCTTTTCAGCACTGACCATAGTTTGCAGGGTATTCCTTTGTCGATTTCGATATGCTATCGAATCCATTTGATTCACTTGATTTTTTAACATTTGCCTCGGAAATTGTACATCCTGCTCTGTAACCCCTGGTTGCATCAAGGCGGCCAAAAAAGGATACGCATCTACAACAATTCCTTTTTGAACTAACTGCTCGTTCTCAGATGTTATAATCAGTGTTAACACCCCACCTAAACTGTGTCCCACGATTAATCCGGGCTCACGGTCTTTAATATAATTTGTTATCTCTTTATTCATAGTTTCCAGAAATGGAGTCTTTCCGGTTGCCGGCTTTTGGGCAAAACCAGCTAACGTAAAAACATGGCACTCATATTGATCCTTGAAACGATTCACGGTGCCTTCCCAAACATCCCCGCTACTTGCAAGACCAGGAATAAGGTAGATGGGCGGACCTGAACCATATACTTCAACTGTAAAAGCCTCCTGCTCGTAAACCTTTTTGGGTTCTAAATCCTGAGCTTCCAGTAATAAAGGAATAAGCATTAATAATTTTGTAAGGAGTGTACTAAAGAAAAACTTCGCTGTATAGCTGTGTAATATTTGCTTTTTGATATTCATGTTAAAACCTCTGAATGTTAGAGTTAATAAAGTATTTTTAACTGCATCTACCTTTTTAGACTCCAAATTCAGATTTTATTACAGATTTTTATGTAATTTTTTTCTTACATCCAGCCCGACTGTTCTTCTAAACTGTTAGTTAGAAATATATTAGTAGTAATCAAGAATACTGGGGTAATGTTTTGAAACTCTCCATTGTAGTATTGTTCATCAAATGCCGGCTCATACAGAGATGTGAACTAACTGGGTCATATTATTCGAAGTACCACATTCCTCTGAATAATTTTTAGAGGTGATATCACTTTTTAATAAAATGATTATACTGCCTTAATTAACATTTATATAATTGCATTCTTACGTTATACTCCTAACACGCGCATTTATTAGCGGACACGCTTCGCCAGGTCTTGCCCCTCTTGGTTTTACGACTCTTCTTTCGTTAGTTGCTAATTCAACATTAATCCGCATGCAGGTTATGCGCAATGTCGTTATGTGTCTTTCAAAGAAATTATCAAAAAATTGATCTCAACTAAACCCTTTTGTTTTCAGTACACCGGTTATGATTAAGAAAATTATTAATCACCTGGCATTAGCTCTTCTATTACTGATTTTGATGTCGTGTAGCAATAAAAGCCCTCAAGATTTAAGTGGATTTTTGTCTGAATCGAACAATGTAAGCCCAATTTTCAATAGCTACAGCGGTATAAGGCCTCCTATCAGTATTGATCCATCTAATAATGATAAAATCATCATTTATCAGCATGAGACATTCAATCCCCGAATAAGACCTAACTGTTATATACATAGGAATCTTATTCCTGAGGTTATTTTGAAGCTTCAAGATAGTAATACGCATATCTATTTTTTATGTTCGAATGCTACCGATTCAAGATTTGATAGAAGTGATGGCGGAAACTACATATATCACAGAGTAGACGAATTGCGAGCCATTTTAGAGGAATTACGTGTAGCTGGAGTTAGCCCAGAAAATATATATTTGGCGGGTTATTCTGCTGGTGCATGGACATCATTAATGGCCAATTCATTAATTGAGGACCGATTATTTAACGGCATCATTGGATTAGCACCTGCATTTGCAGGCAAAAGAAAATCGCGTGAACATAGCAAAGTACGGAGTAGTATAAGAAATGATCAAATTTCAAAGATTATGGAGAGTCAAAACATGAATGCTCTGATTTTTGCCTACGATTACGATGAGTATGAAAACACATCTGACTTAAGCTTTCTGACCTCTAATCCAGAATGGAACCTAACTTTTGTCAGTTTTGATTGCGATGAGGGACATAGAACACCACATTCTGATTGTAAATTCGAAGAGGCCTTAGAAATAATGAAAGAGTATATAGGTATTCCTTTTTGATGCTGATACAACTTACGGCCATAATTTTAATGATTTATAAATATTGCTGAATTCTTGGAAACATAACAAAGTAGCTCAAGTGGACGAGTTTGCGTTTTGAGTTTTAATTATAACTTACAGGATCGCCTCTTAGCCGCCGAACCGTTATACTGAATTTAAATTTAGCTCATGTTTCTTCCTGAAGATTTAGTCATAGTAGACGAATACACTTTAAAGCTTCCGTCTGGTTCAAATATCTCGGTTCCACTTTCCCAACCAATATTTGATAGTTGGAAGGGAACCCAGCCCGAAGATACATACGGTGGGAAATCAGTTTTAGAATACAATGGGGAACCCGTTTTTGCAGAAATATTAATTCTTAGAAAACTGCAAGAAGCTGGTTGGGATGGTGTTTGGGTAGATACATTCAGAGGAAAATTTCTCAATAGTTATTACCCAAATAGAGAAGAAGTAGAAATACCTGAAAATTGTTTACAGCTTCTGAATAAAATTGAAAATAAAATCGGTACTAAAAGCGGTTGTTTTGATATTTATTGTTGGAAGGGAAATGAAGTCTTATTCGCAGAAGCTAAAAGACAAAGCAAAGATCGTATTCGCAAGTCACAGAAAAAGTGGATTGAAGGTGCCTTAGCCACAGGTATATCTAGAAAATCGTTGCTAATTGTAGAATGGTCGTCTAACAGTGCAGTATAACCAGCGCGTCAACGCGGACAGGTCTCGACGTTGCGTTGCGGTTTTGTAATTTAGTAGTTCCAAAGAGCATTTGTAAATAAATTACGTTTTGGCGCCTACCGCATAACCGTTAAGTGGCTTAGTTCTAAATATCCAAATCTTCGATCGGACTCTTTACATCTTTCATAGTACGCGAGCTTACATGGGTATAAGTTTGAGTGGTCGAAATATGTTTATGCCCCAGAAGCTCCTGAATAAATCGTGTATACGTCCCGTTGTCTGGTAAATGAGTAGCAAAGCTATGGCGTAATGTATGCGGAGTGGCTTTCTTGGTGATACCGCATTGCTTTTTGTGTCGCCTCATTAGCGCCTGTATGGAAGAAGATGAATATTGACCGCCACATTGCCCTTCAAAAAGGTACTCATTGGGTTGGTACTCTCTTACATATTCTAGTAAAAGCTGTAATACTTTTTTTGACAAAATTGAATACCGATCTTTCTGCCCTTTGCCGTTCACTATGCGAATTTGCATTCGATCAGAATCAATATCTTTTAACTTTAAATTCAAGATCTCCCCGACCCGTAAGCCCGCGGAATAGCATAAAGTAAAGATAGCTTTGTGTTTCAGGTTGGTAAAGGAATTTCCCAGAGGATGGCTATGCCACAAAAACCGTTGCACCTCTTCCACCGACAAAACTACTGGTAT
>NZ_DATFKB010000219.1:0-10147 GCF_035268865.1 Salinivirga sp.
AGCATCTCGTTTGTAACCGGATCAAAAGTG
The DNA here is from genome assembly GCF_035268865.1 of Salinivirga sp. Taxonomy (GTDB): domain Bacteria; phylum Bacteroidota; class Bacteroidia; order Bacteroidales; family Salinivirgaceae; genus Salinivirga. Next base: position 31 of record NZ_DATFKB010000219.1, read on the forward strand.
GTGATTTTATCAATTTCATCGCCCCAGAATTCAATTTTAAATGCCACCTCTCCATAGGCAATCCAAACATCGATGGTATCGCCGTTCACTCTGAATTTTCCGCGATTAAAATTTACGTCATCGCGGCTATATAAACTGCCCACAAGATCGCGGAGGAATTTATTACGGGCGATTTCCATACCGGTGTGAATGTTTATCACATTTTCATTGAAATCATCCGGATTTCCGATACCATATAAACATGAAACTGACGAAACCACAAGCACATCCCTTCTGCCACTTAACAAAGCAGATGTTGTGCTAAGCCTGAGTTTTTCTATTTCATCGTTTATCATCAGGTCTTTTTCGATGTAGGTATCTGTAACTGGTATGTAGGCTTCGGGTTGGTAGTAATCGTAATACGACACAAAATATTCTACGGCATTGTCAGGGAAAAAGCTTTTAAATTCGCTGTATAGTTGTGCTGCCAGTGTTTTATTGTGGCTGAGTACCAGTGTAGGCCGTTGCACCTTTTCAATCACATTGGCCATGCTGAAAGTTTTCCCCGATCCTGTTACACCAAGCAGGGTCTGATGTTTGGTATCTTCCAAAACACCATTTGAGAGTTGCTCAATTGCTTCCGGCTGATCTCCTGTAGGTATATATGGTGCTTTTATTTTAAATTGCATGTGATTATTAATTTGGTACCCGCGTAGACGGCAATAACTTCCAAAAGTTTATTTAATAGCAGCCTCCAATTCTTAAAAAAGTGTTGCTGAAACTACTGGCCGTACTTTAATAAATGGTTGCCACGCCAGCTCACAGTTTCAAAAATCTTGCCGTGCAATGCATTAAGTAGCGTAAGTTGATGCTAAGAAGTAAATTTTTCGGATTATTCGAAAGAACTCAGGCACTGTTCCACGTTTTCGTGCAATTCAAAAATATTGTCCAGTTTGGTAATTTTCATAAGCTCGAGCGCCTCCGGACTAACGTTACAAATTTTAAATGTTTTGTCGTTTTCTCTTGCACGCTTAAAAATGGTTATCAGGGTGCCAAATCCTGTGCTGTCAATAAAAACAATACCTTCAAGGTCCAGTATCAATCTGTCGTAGTCACGCAAAAGCAATGTAAGTGAGTTTTTTATTTCTTCAGCGTTAAGTACATTCAGCTTGGTATCGTCTGAAATTTTAGCAATTACAATGTTATTTTCTACCCTGGATGATATCATTGATTCTGTTTTAAATAAGTTTCCAATTCTTGCTTTGCTTCTTCAGCCTGCTTTTCAAATTTACGAATAAGTTTTTCAATTTCAACAATATTTTTTCCTTCTTTGGACAGAAGTTCGAGGGCTTTCATGTTTTTCGATAATTTATTCATACCCATCATACCTACTGATGATTTTGCTGTATGTGCTACTTTTGCCAACTTATGAAAATTACGTGTTTCGTATAATTGATTGAATTCGGCCTTGAAATCAGGAACTTGCTTTACAAATATTGCAATGAATTCATTAATAAGTTTTTGGTCATTGCCGGCAGCTGTTTTAATATAATCGAGATTGGTGTGTGTTAACTCAATATAATCATTATTGGATTTTAATTCATGCTTTTTTGTGGTGCCGATTACTTTTGCAATTTTGTCGGTCAGCTCCTCCGGATCATAGGGTTTGGATATGTAAGCATCCATTCCTTCGTTGAAACAACGCTCTTTCTCTCCTTTAATGGCTGCAGCGGTTACGGCAATAATTGGAATTCTGCTATAAGCTGCATCTGAATTACGAATAATGCTGGTTGTTTCGTAACCATCTTTTTCGGGCATATGTAGGTCCATAAGCACCACATCATAAGGTTTTTCCTGCAAAAGATTTAATACCTCATTTCCATTGATGGCAACTTCTACTTGAAAACCATGTTTTTTCAGAATGGTGGTGGCAAATGTTTGGTTTATCAGATTATCTTCGGCAAGCAATACGTGCACGTCAGATGCCACAAAGGTGGCTTCTGAGCGGTATTCGTTTTCGGTTTTGGTTTTTTGTATCTCTTTTTCAATTGCCGACCGCGGTGGTATGTTAAATGTAAGGTGAAAAGAGAAATTGCTGCCTTCTGCTTTCTTACTTTGCACTGACATTTTTCCGCCCTGGAGTTCAACAAGTTGTTTTGAGATGGTTAACCCCAATCCCGATCCACCATATTTGCGGGTCGTTGAGCTTGTTTCCTGCTGAAAAGAATTGAATATGTCTTTTAGTTTCTCTTGTGCAATACCTATTCCTGTATCTTTTACGGAGAAGAGGAGCGTAATAGTTTCCGGGTCACGGTTAATTACTCGCACCGATAAAATAATTTTTCCATGCTCTGTAAATTTTACGCCATTGCTTAGCAGGTTATTTAGTATTTGGTTTAACCTTACCTGGTCACCATTAATAAACTCCGGCAGCGTATCGTCTATTTCGGTATAAAACTCCAGGTTTTTTTCTTTGGTTTTAACTTCGAAGGTTTTGTATAGCCTGTCGATAAGGTCTTTGAGGTTGAAGTTGGATTTGTCGAACTCAATTTTACCGGCCTCAATTTTCGAAAAGTCCAGTATATCGTTAATAATTACAAGCAGGGTAGAGGCGGAGGCATTGATGCTGTCGAGATAAGCTTTTTGTTCTTCGTTGAGGTTTGTGTCGTTTAATAATTTGGCCATTCCTGAAATACCATTCATCGGTGTGCGGATTTCATGTGACATATTGGCCAGAAATTTTTCCTTAATTTTTACAGAACGTTCGGCCTGTTCTTTCGCCAGTTGCAGTGCTGTATTTTGTTTATATATCTGCGCAAGCATGGTATTGAAGCCGCTGATGAGTTCGTTAATTTCATCTTTACCTCTCTCTTTGAGCCTGATAGAGAAGTCTTTTTTCTGTGAAACATGTTCCATCGCATCGGCCAGCGACATGATGGGCCTACTGATGAATTGTTGCAGCTTTAGAGCTAGCAAAATAGCAATACCAAGGGCTGTGAGCAGAATAATGGCAATGACATTAAAAAAATCGTTTACACGCTGCTTGTACTCTTCGAGACCTGAGCTAATGGATATACGGCCGATGGTGTCATTGTTGAGCAGTATGCTTTTTTGAAGGAATAGGTTATTTTGATTAAAATAACTTGTATCGGCTTTGGTTCTGATTGGCATTTTTACTAAGCCTTTTTCTCTGCTGTATGAGGCCAGGGTGTCGTTATTTTCGATGATTATAAAGGCATTTTTTACCTGTTTTTCTGCCACAAGAGAATTAAGTATCTCGTTGGCTGTTTCTGGGTCTTTATATGTGATGGCAGCCGTACTGTTATCTCCGATTACTTCTGCAAGAATACCCAGGTCGTTTACCGTACGTTTTTCAAATTGTTTTTTATCATAAGCAAAGAAAATACTGCCTGCCAGCACCAAAGCAATGGTTGTGATCAGCAATATAATGCTTACAATTTTTACTTTTATGGAGAAATTATTAAAATTTAATTTCATCTGTGGTGATGATTTTAGAGAGCATCAGCAATTTTGAGCTTATCGATAATCGTGCATTTTTGGCAGCCTTGTTGTTTATTTCAAATCGTTTTGGCGACTTTTTTGGTGTAAAATTTATAATTCCGCCTTGCTGACAAAATTTATCAATTTCGTCGCCAACGGTAAGTATCGGTTTGTTTTCAAGGTGCATAATTAAACTGCGCAATTCACTTTGATTAATATCCGTAATAAACAAAATGTGGCACTGTTTTATTTGTTCCGGCCTGCTATAATATTTCACAATCCATTTCCTGTCATTCGATTGCCTGGTTCCTATAATTTTTTTAATAACACTTCCAAAAGGGTCATTCCCGTAAATGCCCAATACATAGGGAGATGTTGAATTGTCGAAGGAGCTCGCAGGCCATTTTATGAACTTGGTAAAATTGAAAATATAGGCAGCTTTAACTTCGTATTCAGTAAATTGCTGCGCTTTGGCACTTACTGCAGTAAATACGAGTATAATAAGCCATATGTGAATAATCCTATTTTTCAATTTCTGATTGAATTATTGGTTCGAAAATTACAATGTCAACTCTTCTTGATTTGGCAAGTTTTCCTTTGTTTTTATTAAGATCTTCTTCGCCATGGGCCTCAATAATGATCCGGTTTGATTTTATTCGGTTCGATTGTATTTTCTTAAACACTTCGTTTGCACGTCTTCTGGAAAGTTGCTCATTATATCTAGCTGTGCCTCTTTCATCTGCATAACCGTGAATTTCAATACCCAGTGAAGCATTATTGTAAAGTAAATCGGTTATTTGCGAAATATCGAATAGATATTTGGTTTTTATTTGTACCTCATTTACATCGAAATATATTGTTTTGTGCATCACAACACGCTTCTCTTCAGCTTTGAGTGCGCGATAATTGAAATCGTATTTTGAGCCTTCTGCCTGCACCTGCTTTTCTTTATTGGTGTTGAGCCTGGGTTTTGTATAGAGGGTATCTCCATTGTATACTGTCTTGTCGAGATATTCGTGCGGCAACTGGTTCGAAGAATAGAAATATATGTTTGATGTTTCCTCGTTTTCTACTGTTTGCTTATCAAGCAGGGCCAGGCTTACACTGTCGGTATTTGAAATTGCTGTTTCAATGAGGTTAACCAAATGATCGTATGATTCCTGTTGCTCATTTTGAGGTGTTTTAGGCGCCTCCCGCATCTCGTTTATGTTTTCAATACCAATGCTGTCGGTAGTGTTAATGATATCTTCTACCATTTTGAGCAGATGATCGTAGTTTTTCTCTCTTTGTGGTTTGTACTTTTCAATGAGTGAATCAGAAAGGTTGGTTTGATAAATATCATAAAACACGTTCTCAACTTCTACCTTTTCACCGATTTTGTCTTCAGCGAGTTCAATGGTATACAACCTTATTTCCTGGAATAACTCATAGAAATACTTTTGTCCCGGCACCACAATTTGTATCAATTGCGGCAGAAAACCATCAGCTTCAACCACCATTTCGTAGTCTTTACCAGGAGGAAAAATCATGAGGTACTTACCAGTGTGCGGATTAGGGTTGTAAATATATTTCATTCGCTCTTTGGTTTCCTGGTCGTATACTTTAATGTCGGCTGCAACAGGAGAGAGTGGCGATCCGGCCAGAATTGTACCTTTTATTATGGTTAAAGGTATATTTTGACTAAGATTTACGCTCCAAATGCGTTCCTCTTCGGGTTCAAAATCTTTGGGACGGCTAAATACCACAAAATTTCCATTTCCTGTTTGTGAGAATGAAAGATCATCATAAATAGTATTTATGAAAGCTACATTTTCGGGTTTACTCCATGAAATACCTGTTTTTGTGGATTTAAAAATGTCGAATCCGCCCATGTTTTTGTGACCGGTTGATGCAAAGTAAAAATATTTTCCACTGGCTTGTAAAAATGGTGCGCGTTCCAGGTAAGGAGTGTTGATTTCGGGCCCGATGTTTTCAGCCGTACCCCAATCATTTTCACTAATTCTGTTTATGCGGTAAATGTCTGTTTTACCATAACCACCGGGTCTATCGCTGCTGAAATACATGGTTGCCCCATTAGGTGAAATGGTAAGGTCATATTCGTTGAACTTACTGTTTATTTCGCCCGGAAATGCTTTTGTTTTTTTTATGGTCAGCCCTACCAGGTTGGCTTCGTACAGGTCGAAGTCTCCTTTTTCCTTTTGATTGAAATAGAGTATTTGTGCATCATAAGAAATGCCTACAAGGTTTGCTTCCTCCAGCCGGCCATGGGAAAAAAGTCTATTGGGTTCCTGAAAGCGCCCCTGCTTAATTTCACTTTTGTATAGTGTGTAGTCCTGTGTCTGAAATATAATCACCTGTCCGTCAACCGTTGTAAACACATTTCTGGTATTGTATTTACTGAGCGGGTAGGGAAGTGGGTTTATTTCGTATTCCTGGCGTGCCTCAACAATTTTCTTGGCGTTATTACATGTTTCCAGCATGCGTTCGCAATAAATAATAAACCGGTCCTCTCGGCCCGCATTATCCAGATAAGTTGTAAAGTGTTCTATGGCCTTATCGAACTGAAACACTTTGTGATAGAGTGTACCAAGGTTTTTATGGATAAGCTGGTGATTGGTTCTTCTTGTATTTAGTGCTTTTTCAAAGTATGGAATAGCTTCCAGCTCCCGGTCGGGAGAATTGAGCAGGCTCCAGGCCAGGTTTGCAGCATCCAAAGGATTAAGTGGTTTTACTGAATCAGCTTTTAGATAATAATATATTGCATCCTGGTATTGTTCGTTACTGTAATAGCGCTCACCCAGTTTGAGGTCTTTTTTTACATCCTCCTGACTGCTGGCAAGCAATGGTAGCAAAAATAATATTATGAGTAGGTTTTTAATGCGCACTTTTTTTATTTAAAATTCGGGTTTTTTACGCAGATATCTAAATGCAATATAATAATTTTGATCAGTTGTTTCATGTAAAGGACAAAATTCGTAATTTTAATTGCAAAATTCATAATAATTAACAATTTTACAACAATAATGTAACTAATTATAAATTAATTTGTTTGCTGACTTGCAATAGAAAAACATAATTTACAGAATATGGAAAACAAAATGAAAATCAGGTTACTCGCAATTGTGTTTATAATAACACCGTTTTTTGTCATTGCTCAGGCTGATTCAACCATAATTGATACCAGCTCCACGCTGGTTGTAGCCGAGAACCAGGAGGCAAAACTTGCATACAACCGGGGGATAAAACTTTATGGTGCTAAAGATTATAATGGTGCAGTTGAGCAGTTTAACCAGGCTATTTCCTTTGAATCGGGATTTACCAAGGCATTTTATAACCGTGGTTTAGCTTATATGGAACTCGGACAGTATCAGAAAGCCACTGCTGATTTTAAGAAAACCATTGAGCTTGACAAGAACTATGCGAAAGCCTATTTTTCACTGGGGTTGGTAAAGTTTAAAAACCGCGACTATAAGCAAGCTGTAGTAAACTTCGATTTGGCTATGCGCACAGGTTTTCAGGATGTGGACTTGTTCTATTTAACAGGCCAGTCACAATTTCAACTTAAAAATTATGAAAAGGCCATTGAATCATTTACCCTGGCGATACGCCAAAATGCTGAACGGTGGGAAATATTTAACGACCGCGGAAGTGCTTACCGCATGCTTGGAAAACTAAATAAATCAATCGAAGATTATAAAACCGCAAGCCGGTTAAATCCTACGGAGAGCCTGGTTTACAATAATCTGGCCAGTGCGCTTCGCAAAAAGGAAAATTACGACGATGCTGCATTGAATTACGGCCTTGCCATAAAAATGGATAATGATAACCCGTTTTTTTACAATAACCGTGGAACAGCTTATTATCACCTGAAAAAATACGATGAGGCCATTGCTGATTATCAAAAGGCTATTGAGCTGAAAAATGACTATGCCTATGCATATAACAATATGGGTGCAGCCTGGATGAAAAAGCGCAATTTTACAAAAGCCATTAAAGCTTTTACAAAGGCAACCGCACTGAATAAAAAATATGCCCAGGCATGGATTAATCTGGGATCGGCCAAAGAGATGAATAACGACATTGAAGGTGCAATTGCCGCCTGGAAAATGGCTGTGGTTAATGGCTCTGAAGAAGCACAACAATTTATCAACTACTATCAAAACTAGTCAGATTATGGCACAAAAAATATTTTCAACAATCATATTGATCACCATGGCCGGAATGCTTGCCGCCCAGAATGTACCATTCGATAAATCGTATTTTAAAGATCGCAAAAGTGAATTCCGCGATGCACGAAGCCATTACCACGATGGCGACGATTATTTTGACAATATGCAATACTATCTTGCATTGCAAAGTTACCTTAAGGCGCACGATTTTAACCCGGATAATGCCAGGCTCAATTTTCAGATTGGTGTAAGTTATATGGCCTCGGTGCAGAGCTACAAATCCCTAAAATATTTTTTACGGGCACGTGAACTTGATGCTGCAGTGAGCCGTGATATTATGTACTACATAGGCCGGGGGTACCACATGAACGGCCAGTACAAGAAAGCCCTCGAGGCCTATCGTGAATACAAAAAAGGGTTATTGCCCAACCAGGTCGAAGATATTGAATATACAGCCAAACACATTAATGAGTGCGAAACAGCCCTTGAACTGGTCGATAAGCCTGCACGGGCTTTTATCGATAATTTGAGGGATATCAATACCGGTTATACTGAACACAGCCCGGTGATAACAGCCGATGAATCGAAAATGATGTTCACTTCCACAAGAGAAGGTTCTGTAGGCGGCCGCATGGATGATTTCACCCAGGAATACGACGAAGATATTTACATTTCTTACAAAGTAAACGACCGATGGACCCGTCCGGTAAACGCAGGTGAACCGCTTAATTCACATATGAACGACGCTACAGTAGGCCTTGCCTCAGACGGGCAATTGCTGCTCATTTACAATGGCCGTAAACGCAATGGCGACATTCAGTCGTCGATGCTTGAAGGTGATGAGTGGAGTTATCCCGATTGGTTGCCACGTAGTGTAAACAGTGGCGAAAAAGAAACCTCTGCCTCGTTGGCCAATAATGACCAGGTGCTGTATTTTATCAGTGGTCGTGAAGGCGGATATGGTGGTAAAGATGTTTACGTAGTGCACAAAGACCGCCGCGGAAACTGGGGCGATGCACGTAATCTTGGACCTGCCATCAATACCCAGTACGATGAAGAGAGTGTGTTTATGCACCCTGACGGCCGTACCCTTTATTTCAGCTCCAAAGGGCACAATACCATTGGCGGTTTCGATATTTTCAGAGCCATACTTGGAGATGACGGCAAATGGGGTAAACCAGAAAATGTGGGTATGCCAATTAATACCCCGGATGATGACCTTTCGCTTGTGCTCTCTGCAGATGGCCGGCATGGATATTTTTCCTCCACCCGAGAGGGAGGTAAGGGCCGGTATGATATCTATCAAATTACGTTCCTCGGACCCGAAAAACCACTCTATTTAAGTAACGAGGATCAATTGTTGGCCAGTTTCGAGAAATCTGTAAGCGACAACGTGCTCGAAAAATCAGTGGAAATTAAAACCATTAGGCTTACTGTAGTAAAAGGTGTGGTAAAAGATGCCATTACCAATGAGCCCATAAAAGCCAATATTGAAGTGGTTGATAACGACAAGGATGAGATTGTGTTTAACAATGTTTCGAATAGTAAAACCGGCCGATTCCTGGTTACCCTGCCTTCTGGTAAAAACTACGGTCTGGCTGTAAAGGCGGAAAATTACCTGTTCCACTCAGAAAACTTTAATATACCCAAAGCTACGGCTTACCAGGAGATTGAGAAGGAGATCCTGCTGAATAATGTGAAAAAGGATGTGAAAATAGTGCTGAAAAACGTCTTTTTCGATCAGGGTAAAGCTGTTTTAAGGCCCACTTCGTATCCTGAGTTGAACCGCCTGGCTAAGCTGCTGAAAGATGTGCCCACCCTTAAAATAGAGATTTCGGGACATACAGATAACACGGGAAGTGCCACTTTCAATCAAAAGTTGAGTGAAGACCGGGCCAAAGCCGTGGTCGAATACATTAAGGCCCAGGAAATATCAGCCGACCGGTTAACTTATGTAGGTTACGGCGAAACCCAGCCCATTGCCGACAACACGACCAAAGACGGCCGCCAGCAAAACCGCCGGGTAGAGTTTAAGGTACTCAGTAAATAATAGAAATAACCGCAAGTGATGTTCGGTTATCCAGAAGTTAAGTTTTATTCACAGCGATGTAACCACATTAAAAAATAAAAAAATCTCTTGCTTTGTGAACTTTTTTGTGATAACTTCGTAATTACAAATAAACGATGAGATTATGGAAGTTTCAATAGTACGAATAGGCAATTCTAAAGGGATCCGACTTAGTAAAACAATTCTGGAGAAATACAATTTAAAGGACAGAGTTGAAATGATTCTGGACAAAGGACAAATAATACTAAAGCCGATTTCGAAACCACGGAAAGGATGGGAAAAAGCATTCGAAAAAATGGCTGAGAATGGTGACGATAAATTGTATTTTAACGACGTTTTTGAAGACGAAAACCTGGAAGAGTGGAAATAAATCAATATGATATTTTTCTTGTCAATCTTG
>NZ_DATFKB010000220.1:0-6444 GCF_035268865.1 Salinivirga sp.
GAAATTACATTTACAAAGCTTAATATTCTGTTATACAGGTTAATCGGAGCTTTCCTTCTTCCCGATTATCATCGGGACAGGCTCTTGAGGCCGTGTCCGATTACCAGCGGAAGAAGGTTAGGATGAGGTGAATCACCGTAGTAAAAGCTTGAGACAGATCACTTCTCCGCCAGCCGGCGGATCGTGATGACGCGTCGGGGATTGTGGGTTTGTGCAGCCACGACTGAATTGCATATTTCGGCTACGCTTTAAGCTTTCTTCTTTGGTCCGGGTTTCTTTTTTTCCTTATTTTTTACAAAAATAAGTTTATTGCGGCTTTTAGGATTTTCACGCTGCTCTATTTCAAACTGACCTGTAGATTTTATTAACGGTGTCAATTTTTCAAAGCCATAATTACGTGAGTCGAAGTTTGGCTGCTTTTTCTGCAAAAGGCTGCCCACATCTCCCAAAAATGCCCAGCCATCGTCGTCTGATAAATCGGAAATTGTAGATGATATTAGTTTGATTTCTTTCCGTGTAATTTTATCCACAGCATCCTTATCTTCTTCCTTATCATCATCTTTTTTATCAGCCTGTTTCTTAAGAATTTCAAGGTAAATAAACTTGTCGCAAGCTACAATAAATGGATCGGGTGTTTTTTTCTCCCCAATGCCAATAACCTGCAATCCAGCTTCGCGCAAACGCGTTGCAAGCCGGGTAAAATCGCTATCGCTGGAGACCAGACAAAAGCCCTGCACTTTTTGTGCATACAAAATATCCATAGCATCGATAATCATGGCCGAATCGGTAGCATTTTTGCCCGATGTATAGCCATATTGTTGAATGGGTGTAATGGCATTCTCCAATAAAAGTGATTTCCATTTTGCTAAATTAGGTTTGGTCCAATCGCCATAGATACGTTTTATGGTCGGATTCCCATATTTGGCTATTTCTTCCATCATCTCTTTTACGTTGCCGGGAGGAATATTATCGGCATCGATTAGTACAGCAAGATTTGTATTCATAAGTGTATTATTTTCTGTTTTTTTTCAGACTACAACAAACCATATTAATTGATTAAAACAAATTAATTTTCAACTAAAGCTTTTTGTTCATTGGATAACGGAATAAAACGGGCAGATAAATCCGGCTCAGCCATATCTTTATCTAAAGGATACATGGGCCGCTTAATACGTTTGTAGGGTAATCGTTCCAAATCCTGATCAACTCCGCCCGGCGTAAGGGCCATTATCCAATCACCCCGCATATTATATAATTCGGGTACGAGATACCCAATTTTCACAACTAAAATATCTGCTTCATGTGGTTTTAACTTAAGGTTGGTAAAATCAGCCATGTGATGGTAAGGTTTACGTTTTTTTGTGACTATTACCCGGGCACTCCCAACGCGCACCACAACTTCAACCTCTGCATATTTATCTCCTTTGTGAATGGCTTCCACAATACCTTTTAGTTTGACAGGCCCTGCATAGCGGTTATCTACTTCAGCACCTGCAAATTCGTTAACTTTTCCTCCCACGCCAACTTCCAGGGCTTTTATAACCAGTTTTGGGCCGGGTATGGATGCATAAATTAATGTTGGACCTTCAACCTTTTGGAAAGCCGCATTGTTGAGAATTTGCTTCAATGTCCAGGTAACATCTCCGGCACCGCCGGCTGTAGGGTTATCGCCCATATCGCTGATAATAAAGGGCTTTTTATTGCTTTGCAAAGCCATCTCAAGGCTTTCATCCAGTTTAGCCACAGGTGCTACAAACTCAAATTGTTCCCTTACATCCCAAAACGACTGCGCTAATTCTTCAGCCGATGCTTTCACCTGCTTTTTGTCATCTCCCGTAACCATTACCACCGCATGGTTTCGAGGCTCGTCGGCCCAGGCATAACCTACCCAAATGGCGGCATCTAACACGCCCTCTTTTTGGGTCATAGGTTTTACTTTGGCATATAAACTTTTGGCGGGCTCAATACGCGTACTGGTCTTTTCGCCCGGCAGCAAAATGGGCACTGGAATACGCGCTTTGTAAGCTGGTCTTCCTTTGCCGGACTCAATACGGTCAAGCAAATTTGTCAATGCACGTTTTTTAGATTCTATGGCATCCTCATGCGGCGCCATTCGGTAACAGGTAATTAAATCTGACTGATGCGCCAGTTGCGGGGAGACATTTCCATGCAAATCCATTGACGTTGAAATTAAAGCATCTTCACCTACCACATCACGCACGCGGCGTATCATATCGCCTTCGGGATCGTCCAGACCGACTACGCTCATGGCTCCATGAATATCGAAGAAGACGCCATCGTAAGGTACATTTGCTTCCAGTTTGGCAAGCATTCTGGTCATCAAACTTTCATAAGCTTCTTTGGTAACAATACCTCCTGGCAATGCATGACCACGTAGTGCTGGAAAATACCCGGCTCGTTTTCTTGTGGCAGAATCCTCATTTAAAAACGGATAGTACGTGTAAACCTCATCTCCCACTCTTGCATGAAAAGCATCTTCTGTGGTTTGTGCCGGAGAAAAAGTACTGGATTCAATGGCGAGACCGCAGATTGCTATTCGCGGGAGTTTATTTGTTGCATCAGGTGTTTTTTGTTTCGGATTGCAGCTGAAAAGAATTGATATGGCTAATAAAATTATGGTTATGATTTTCATTTTATGCAGTGATTTTGATTTTGTGCTAGTCAAATTTAATGAAAAATTACCTGAACACACTGCTGATTTAGGAACTGAAACAACAAATCGACATAACCCAATTATTTGTTGAATACACGGGGACTTACTTTCAAAAGCCATCAAAGCATAAGCCTTAATCTTCTAGCCGCCAAAATTTTTAAATTAACTAATTTCACGTTCTAATCGCACAGTGAAAAAAAATAACTATTATTTTTGAGCGCAATACATACAAACGGTACTTAATTAATTGCAATTTGCAATTAACCATTATTGTTGTTTATTTGCATTATTTTTAAGGTACATTTTTTAAATATTAAAATTATTACTATGAAGAAAATTACTTTACTTTTTGCTTTAATAAGCTTATTATTTGTTTTTAACGCAAATGGCCAAAAAATTTCTATTAGTGGTCATGTTGGGTACTCTTCACCACAAGGTGATGCCTTTACCTACGATGAAGGTTCTGGTGGAAAAGGTGGCTTTGGATATAGTGTAGACATCCTATATCACCTACCCCAATTTGACAACAAACTGGCTGTAGGGTTAATATACAATGATGCTCTTTTAGTAGGTGGAGGTACATCAGACAGCAATGTCGATCTCGATATGTACCTTCTGGGTATCCGAGGAGTTAAAGGGCAATACCGTTTTTTTGACAGCAAGGTTTCACCATATGGTGCAGTTTCACTTGGAGCATCGCGTTTAGAAGTACCTGAAGTTACATCAAATGATGAAGTTATTGCTGAGGGTGGATCAACCTATGCTTTTGGGATAGCTCCTGAAATTGGAGTAGAACTTGGAGGCTTTGTAATTTCTGCTATGTATTTAGTGCCTATGAAATATGAGACCTGGGGTAGTGATGAAGATTCGGCAGGCTCATTCCAAATTTCAATTGGATGGCGTGGTGGATTTGACCTGTAGTCAAAGTAAAAACATAAACAATTACATATCAGAACCGGTTGGAATGGGATCCAATCGGTTTTATTTTTGTTAAAGGTTCCTTCGTTGCGCTGGAAGGCAATCTGTCTCATAACTCAAGCGAAGCCATCTGTTTCAAGCTTCCGCTGCGGTTATTCACCTCACCCCGGCCCTCTTCCGCTGGTTATCGGACACGGCCTCAAGGAGAGGGGGCGCTCCGATTAGGCTGTATTGCCGGATTTAATCATTTGTATAGGTAATTTCTGCCGTTTTTTAGTTCTTTGCCGAAACGTAAATATTCTTTAACGGTTGTGCGCCGGGAGTCCGCTCCTTTAGGAGCGTTAGTGAGGTGCGCGGAGGGAGAAGTGATCTGTTTCAAGCTTCCGCTGCGGTAAATTGCAACAGTTCCCTTCGGCTCCGCTCAGGAAACGGCGTCGCTGATTACTAACCGCTCGAAGGGTTTCCGCTGCAATCCAACCGCTTCGAGGGTTAGGTTTCCGCTATGCTTCAACCGCTTCGAGGGTTGGCTCCGGTTATTTCAACAAATCGCTTTGTCGCTCTCGCTTACGTTACACTTCAGCGAGCAGAGTCGCTCCGCGCAATTACGTCCTTGATTTTAAGTTTTAACTCATTGAAATCGTAATCCTATAACTTTTCATTTAAAACTTTCAGCATTGCTCTAATCTGCTCATAATCAACAGAAATATGGTTGAATTCTTCAGGATTTGAGCTGCCACTCATGCTAACTTCTTGGTTTTGATATTGCATGTTTCCTTGTACGAAGATCTTAGCACTACTATGGAACTCAAACGCATTTGTATGGGCTAATAACTTACTTATATTTTCAGCATTGATACCACTTCCGGGCATGATGCTGATTTTATCCCCGGCTTTTTCAACTAATTTGGCAATCAGCTCTGCTCCTTCCATTGCAGTATTTTGCGCTCCTGATGTTAAAACACGTGTGACGCCCAAATCAATCAGTTGATCTAATGCCCGGTACGGATCTTTGCACATATCAAAAGCCCGGTGAAAAGTCACTTCCATGTTGCCCACAATTTCAATAATAGTTTTTGTGCGGCTCAGGTCTATTTCACCATTAGCAGAAAGGAAACCAACCACTACCCCATTGGCTCCCAACTCCTTTATCATGCGTACATCTTCTTTGATAATTGCATACTCGATTTCCGAATATACAAAATCTCCACCACGCGGACGCACAATCACGTTTACCGGGATATCAAGATTATCAACTACTTTTTGAATCGTGGCAAAAGAGGGCGTAGTACCTCCTTCTGCATAATTATCGCATAACTCAATGCGATGGGCGTCGGCTGCTTCAGCTAAAATGGCCGATTCAGCAGTATAGCAGCATATTTCTAATTTCCGATTAGTCATTACTAATTGTCTTCGAAAATATATTTGGCATAATTGATATTATTCGCCTCCAACCATTTAGCAAAAATTTTAAACCGGCGCTTAAAATCCTGAAAATTCTGATGCTGTTCATCTGTCCATAAAACTTCAGACAAAGCAGCCATGCGTGGCATCACCATGTGCTCCACATGATCCGGTGTTTTCATGTACTCAGTCCATACATTGCCCTGTGCACCCCAAACCATATTTTTGAGTTCAGCAGGTAAGTTATTCTTCACAGGATTTTTAATGTACAAAGAATCAACCGGCGTAAATCCACCAATGGCCATCGGTTCAATGGAGTCTTTCAAAGTAGTTTGATAGTGATCGAAATAACACAAAGACGCCGGAGTAAAAATCACTTTATGTCCGTGCTCTGCTGCTTCCAATGCGGGGCTGGGTTTTACCCAACTGCGCCAGAATGTAACTACAGCATCTTCAGGAGCACCTCCTTCAAGAATTTCGTCCCATCCGACAATGGTTTTACCTTTGGTACGTAAATAATCGGCTATGCGCTTAATAAAATAGCATTGCAAAGCTGCCTCATCTTTTACGCCAAGTTCTCTCATCCGCTGCTGAATTCTGGGTGAAGCTTTCCACTGGTCTTTTACGGCTTCATCTCCACCAATGTGAATATATTTTCCTGGAAATAATTTAGCCACCTCATCCAATACGTCTTCCAAAAATTCAAAAGTTGACTCATCAACGTTGTAAATATAGGGTGAAACGCCCCACCGTTTCCAAACCTCAATTTTTTCGCTCGTTACACCTAATTCGGGGTATGCAGCAATGGCTGCGCGTGCATGACCGGGCATTTCTATTTCGGGAATGATTGTTATTCCGCGTTGAGTGGCATAAGCTACAATTTCCTTAATTTCTTCCTGTGTGTAAAATCCTTCATGCGGAATCCCATCGTATTCGAAAGGTTTTACACCTCCATGTCCGGTGAGGGTTTCTTTCCGTTTTGATCCTACTTCAGTTAATTTCGGATATTTCTTAATTTCAATGCGCCACCCCTGGTCGTCGACCAAATGCCAATGAAAATAGTTCATTTTCAGCATCGCCATCATATCGATATATTTTTTAATAAAATCCACAGGCATAAAATGACGTGCCACATCCAGATGCATACCACGGTAAGTGTAATTTGGAGCATCGGATATGTGTTGATTCTGAATGGTTTTGTTGCCCTCTGCCGCAAAAAATAAAAGCTGTCTTAATGTTTGAATACCATACTTCAATCCGGAATTATCACCAGATTTCAGTACAACAATTTGTTGATTAATTTCTAAATCATAGGAATTTGGTTTCATCGCCTTATCGATTTGCAGAACAATCTCATTTTCTGCAGTTTCGGCAATTAAAAACCCGGAATTTTTAATATAACCGGATAACAGCTGCGATTCACTGGTGAATGCCTGATCAGATGATATTTT
>NZ_DATFKB010000221.1:0-11270 GCF_035268865.1 Salinivirga sp.
AGCAAAAGAAGTTAGGTACCTATACAATAATTCTGTACTTTTGCAAAAACACCATAAAAACAGTGAAAAATGAAAGGCTTTTTACTCAGCACATTTCTATTTTTAAGCATTAGTTTAATAGCTCAAACAACCAACCAAAATGGCGACTGGGAAGACAATGCAACCTGGCAGGGAGCTGCTCCGGGCACCACTTTTACTTCAGATGTATATATTGAACATAAGGTCACATCATATAGCGAGCTAAATTTATTGCTTGGAGGCACCTTAACCATAGGAAACAACAATGGGCCAGTAGATAGCTTAATAATTAACGGGGAATTTTTATCAGAGCTCGGAACAATAATAACTATTAATGGTGATGGTGTTGTAAGAGTAAATGGCGATTTAGCAAGTTTCATTGGAATAATAAATGTAGATGGTACCCTTTTGGTTGACGGAGATTTAGCTAATACAATTGCAAATATCAACATCAGTAGTACTGGTACAGTTGGTGTTTCAGGCGACTTTAACAATAATCTTGGTGGTTCAGTAAACAATGATGGCCAAATTAATGTGGGAGGAAGTTATAATGGCAATTTGCCAACGGGTACCGGCACACTTGACGACGGACACACCAACCCGCTCCCAGTAGAATTTGGAAACCTTACACACGAAATTGTAAACGACAGAGTCAGACTTGAGTGGTACACCCTCTCAGAGCTCAATAACGACTATTTTATTATAGAAAAATCAACTGATATGGATAGTTGGACGGAAGTTGGACGAGTGAACGGGAATGGAACCACGTCCGTGAGATCTGACTATACTTTCGATTTCAGCGCACACGGTGAATTCTACATTCAGCTTAAACAGTTTGATTATGATGGTAAAAACGAAGTACTTAAAATCATACACATCGTGAACGATGGTTTTAAAATTTACCCCAACCCCGTAAAAGCTGATCAAATGAATGTATTATTCAATAATCTGCAAGGTGCAGATTACCGCATTTTTAATCAATATGGTGTGGAATACACACGCAACGATAATTTTGAAAAAGGTTTCTATTTTGTGAGGGTCAATAATAAGATGCACAAACTCATTGTCGAATAACACTAATACGAATACAATACTTTTTATATAGCCCCGGATTTTATAAATACTCCGGGGCTTTTTTATACATGCCATTCCCATTTTAGTGACATATTAATACTAATTGACATTTCTGAAGCAGAAATTGGCTTGTTCCTTTTGCCAAATTCTTATCTTTGTTCTGACAACAAATAGTTATGATGCTCAGTATTTGTATAACCGCCCGGGACGTTGCCTTAAACGAACTTATTACACGCCTAAAGGAGCAGGCGGAAAAACTTGATGTAGACACTGAAATTTGTGTTGCTGAATCAGCAAGTAAATCCAGTATAAGCAGACAAAACGAAGCACTTTGCAACAACCTGAACATTAAATACATCAGGCACAACCAGTACTGGAGCCACGGACAAATGAAGAATATGCTGGCACAACAGGCATCGGGTTCTTATCTCCTGTTTGTTCATGGCAGCATGCACATTACCCACAGAAAATTTCTTAGTTCATACACCGAAGTAATGCAACCGGGTGTTGTTGTGCATGGAGGTGTATCTGCATCGGGCCGGCGCCCCGCTCCGGATTATGAGTTGCACTGGTTGGCTATGCACAACCTTTTAACTTACACATCTGATGAACGCAATAAACACCCCTATTACCACCTGTGCACCAACAACATGATGATTCCGCGGGGTCTCTTTTTACAATATCCAACCCCTGACAGCGATGATTTTTCAGGTTTACTGCCTTACTCCTTCGAGCTTAAAAACAACAAAATTCCGGTCATACATATCGATAACCCTATTGCAACATCACGCTTTTTAGAAACCATGCGTTTCCTGGCCATTACAAGAATGCAAATGCAACAAATTGCCTGCTGGATTAAAAAATTAAGTAAAGAAGAGATGGAGCATGTAGCGATTCCGGAATATCGACACTTGCTCAAAGCTAAAAAATGGAAAATGGCACCATTGCTAAAAAACACTTATAAACTCAATGCTGTCAGGCTCTTCAGTGACAACTATTTTTCACTGCGTACATCACTCAGAATGTACAAACATTTCAGGCGTTGGATGCTGATGAAATATATTGAAAATAAAAAAATGGCAAGCTAACTACCCAGCAAAAACTTTAATGGAATATGCAATCTCGACTGCCATGACCTTTCAGAATGATCGTGTCCTTCAAATTTCCGTGTCATCCAATTAGCGCTATCGTAACCGCTTTCAACCATCACACTGTCGATTTTTGGCTGAAGCTCCTGATACATAGCATCAAGCGTTTCAGTTCCATAATCGAAATAAATTTTGTGTGTTTGCGGATCTGGCAAATTATTCCGCATATATGTTGCAAACTGCTCCGGAATAGGATTGTTTTCAATGGCAAAAGTACCGGGCCAATGGGTGGATAAGCAGGCTGCACCACCAAACACCTGCGGATATTCACAAATGGCATACATTGAAATCAACCCACCCATGCTGGAACCGGCTACAAAGGTATTTTCGCGATTTGTCAGGGTAGAAAAATGACTGTCAACGTATGGTTTAAGCTCTTCTACAATAAATTTCAGGTAATCGTCTGATCGTACATCAGTAGCAAAAAGTGATGTTTCCTCATTTCGTTGAGCCTCATCAATTAAATATTCGCGCATATCATCTGGCAAAGTCTCAAATGGTTTCTGCGGGAAATAATCGGCGTGCCGGGTTTCGCCCCCATTCCATATTGCAACCACAATGGTTTCGCGCACCTGATCCTCATCAATTAACTGTTGGAGTGTTTCATCCACACTCCACTCCTGCCCATTCCAGGTGGTAGTGGAGTCAAAAAGCATTTGACCATCGTGCATGTAAAGCACGGCATATTTTTTACCTTTATCATACCCATTTGGCAACCATATATCCACCGTGCGGCTCGATATGTAATCGGAATGGAATTTTTCTATGCGTTCGAATGTCCCAACCACATTTTTTTGTGCCATTTTTTCTTTATTTGTGCTTATGCAACCTGCCAAAAGGGCCAACACTATAAAACTGTACTTCATAAAGATAAAGGTATTAAAATTCCTGATTGATGTGCATAACAATATGCGAAAAAACAATTTATAATATACAATACCGAAAAACTCAACAGCTTACCTGAAATGGTAGCCGAAGCCAACAGTCAAAATACTCACCTTCATATCAGATTCAGCCTGTTCATCAGGTATTCCAGGAGCAGATGTTGTTATATTTAATTCATGATCGCCTAAACCAAAATACCCGACCTGCAAACTAATTTTTTTAGCGATCAGTAGTTCTGCACCAGCTTTAAACCCCAAATGAAAAGCAGGCTCTGTACGCATCTCAAGCACATCCCCTTCTATTTCAATCTCAAAATTGCTTACGCTTAAATAATTGGCGGTTAAACCACCATTTAACAGAATCTCAACACCTTCATGGGTGTCTATGTAAAACTGGAGGCCGGCACTAAACGGGATATTTCGAAACTCCGGGAAATCATAATCTGCCTGCACACCAAAAGCTTCATCGAACATATCTTCCAGGTCCTCCTGCACATCTCGTGAAGTTCCGTTAATAAAAAAATCTACCGCACCAAATGCACCCACACCATTTTCGTTGAAAAGGTAATTTAACTTTAAACCACCATTGACACCAATGCCTGCCCCACCTGCATCCGAATCATAAATATCTTCATCGCCAAAATCTCCTACAGGAATAGACAAATTTGCATGGACATCGAACCACCTTTGAGCACTTAAACCATTTGTAAATAATAATGCAATTACAAGAACAGTACTCCAATAAATTAGCTTTTTCATTTTTCAGGATTTAATTTTAAAAAACTCCATCCAAAAATAGTAATCTTTTCCAAATCGGAGGCATAATGTTGCTAACAATGATAAATAAAAAACTACCGGTTCAACCATTTTTTAAAATCAGCGGCCCGCTCCACACTCACAACAGCTTCTTCGGGGTCGTCAGCCGGAGGATTTAAGTTCACTTTTACACGTCCTCTACTGCGCGCAACCATACTCTCAATGGCAGCTATATGAATAATAAACTTACGGTTGATTCGGAAGAAATCTTTCGGGTCAATTTTTTCATTAATAGCATCGAGGCTATTGTCCATGGCATAAGTTTTACCCTCAAAAGTGGTGGCATACACATCCTTTTGTATGGCATAAAAAAATGCAATGTCGGCCGTTTTCACATAAACAAGTTTCTCTCCTCGCTGAACTAAAAATCGCTGTTTGTAAAGGTTTTCGCCCTCTCTCATTTGCTGCCACAATTCTTTTAAGTCGACTTTTTGGCCATCATAAAGATGACGATACTTTTCAACTGCTTTCTCAAGATCTTTGCGCTGCACAGGCTTTAAGATATAGCCAAGGCTATTGGCTTCAAATGCTTTAATGGCGTACTGGTCATATGCTGTAGTGAATATTACAGGTGTTTGAAGATCTATCTGGTCAAAAACATTGAAACTAATCCCGTCTGATAGTTGAATATCCATAAAAATGAGGTCAGGCTTATTTTTAAGTAACCAGCTTATGGTTTCTTTAACCGATTTAACATGCGCGCTGACATGAGCTTCCGGCAAAACCTCGTTTACCATTTTTATTAATCGCTTTGCGGCAAAATCTTCATCTTCAACTATTAGTACATTCATTGTTAATCAGGTTTAATATAAGGTAATTTCACAATATAAGCCTCGGCAATCAAGGTAAATGAGGGTTCAGGTGCACCCATCATATTGAATCTTTTTCTCAGATTTTGCTGACCTATACCTGTGCTATGTCCCGGCCATGCCTTTGGGTTAAGATTATTCTCGACTATCAGGTAATCTTCATCACAATAAATGCACACATTTAAAGGACTTCCTTCATTAATTTCGTTGTGCTTAATTGCATTTTCCAAAACTACCTGCAGTGTCAGTGGAGGTAGATGGTAAGAAAATAATTTATCAGGTACGCTTACATTGTAATTAAGCATATCTCCATATCGTACCTGTTGCAAAAACATATAAGACGAAGCAAAATTGAGTTCTTCCCTAATAGATATTAAATTATGCTCTATGGTATCGAGCACATAGCGGTAAACTTTCGAAAACTCACCAATAAAATCCTGGGCTTTATCTGTATTCTCATCTATCAATCCTGACAAAACATTGAGACTGTTAAACATAAAATGGGGTTTAAGCTGGTCTTTTAGCACTTCAAATTTTGTCAACTCAAGCTCCTGGCTTAACTCTTTGGCTTTTTTCTCCTCTGTTTGACCAATACTAAAATTCAGCCAGGCCTCAATGCCAATCATTAAAATGAGATTGATCACAGCTACTATAAGTACATTATTAAACAGCACATTTCCAAAGCCTTGTTCATATTGATCTATGGAATGTGCAAGCAGTGTTATGAAGAAAGCAATTAATCCTCCAACTATTATGGTGGCCATAAACTCAGCAAAAATGCGCTGTGTAGCTTTAGTACTCCAGTTAAGATGTAGATTCAGCCAATGCACAATTTTTAAATTGGGCCAGAATAATAAGTTTGCTGCAAAAAATGAGAAAGTAGTGCCATACGCGAGTCTGACAATATACTCCAGCCCACTTTTAATATTGATGTAACCTGTAAATTGGTTATAAGATATTATGATTAATTGCAATACAAAAGAAAAGAGAGCCAACAACAAGAGTACTCGAGGCAACTTGATAATTTTAATTGGGTTCAGATTTTCCATTGCAATTTCTTTCCGGTTAAAGTTAATAAAACTCATATTAGAAAAAATTTTACCTTCAATAAAAAATTCAATTGATCTTATTGGAAGTTGGGTTAATAAGGGTGCGAGAATTAAAGCTAGTTTAATTATTAATGAAAAAGGCTATTCAATTCAATACCATCTCTGAAAACATTCTTCAATTTTTTTCTGGCATATACCTGATGGTCTACTCCGGTGAGAAATAATATTATCCTCCTGGATTTTCTTTCACCACATCCACCATATTTAAAGCAATTCTTTCGTGTCTTTTCATATAAGAGATGTAAAGATTTTCGTATGGTGAACCTGAAAAATATCGACCAAGTTCATCGTAAAATGCAAGGTTTAATGAATCATAATTACCGGTTACCATTTGTTGACAATACTTGAATTAGATTTTCCCCTTTTTAATAATATTGGTTAAGAAAAGCATCTATTGCAGTCTTATATTCTTCCTCTTTATCAATAAACCCCATGTGACTACCATCTACTTTAACTAATTTCATATGAGGAAACTTAATCTTTTTATAATGATTAACTCCAACATTCTCATCATTGGATGAATATAGAAATAAGGTCGGGATATTAATATCAGGAGTAATTTGCGAGTAATCTTTATTATAATCATCTATTGTAAATACAGCCTTACTAAAATCCATATTCCAGGTATCGAAACCTGCATAAGTTTGACCAAATTTCATAGCAGATTCAACAGATGAAAATGAAAGTTTCCAGACATCTGTTTTGGTGGTAAATAATTTTTGAATGGAATCTAAACGTTCTGATATGGGTAAATTAGTATTACTAAAATAAGCTGAGTCATCAATGTCAAAAAAAGCTATAACTGCGGGAATATAACTCTCTTCTAAACTCTCGTATAAATCTAATGTGCAATTGAACATTAAAATCCCCCTAATTACTTCGGGATGTTTATATGCATAATAAGTCTGTAATACACCTCCAAACGAATGGCCCATTATCATCCACTCTTTTATACCAAGATAATCACGAACTTCCTCAAAATCCTGTATCATCCTATCAATATTGTAATTTGAATCTGAAGGACTCTCTGAACGTCCACAACCTCTTTGATCAAGATAAATCATTTTAAAATGGTTTTCACTTATATCTCCTGCTAAACTTTGCCAGTAATTACTCCCTTGACCAGGCCCACCATGTACAAAGAGACAGGGAATTCCATCTCCTCTTATACTTGCAAAAAGTTTAACACCATCACTAGTTGTAATAATCGTGTCTTGACCTTTAGTTTCTCCAAAAAAAGTTATGAGAAACAATACAATGTAAATACTATAAATTCTCTTTTTCATGGGATTATAAATAAAATTTATTAACAGTAATTAATCCATGTTAAAATATTCCATAACTGAACGATAGACCATAATTAAGCCCCTCAAGCAAATCCTCGTCTGCTCCTTTTAACTTCACGGGGGATGTGGTTGTATATGAAGCTTCTGCTGCTGCCCACCAGTTGCCACCAATATTCACATACACTCTTACTTCTGGTTGAAAAACTGCATATTGATCCCTGTCCAAAAACTCCTCATACCATTCCAGACTTTCAGCAGTTTCTTTATCATAGCGATATTGTACTACACCACGTCCTGTCAATATCCCGGCACTCAGCTTAATTCGATTTCCAATAGGTTGCAGATATTCTACAAAAGTTCCCGAGTATCCCCCCTCTAAACGGTAATGACCTTCTGTTGCAAATTCAGTAAGTTTATGATCATAATTTAGGGCATGACCTTCAAGACCAATCACCCATTTATGATTAAACACAAAACCTACACGTGCTCCCAACAGAAAGGCAGAATTATCGAACAACTCAGTGTACTGGCCCGAAATAGAACCATACAATCCTACTTCATGCGTTTTTTTACTGGTTTTCATGGTCCACAAATAGTTTTCAGACTCATTTGTTTGTGCTGTTAGGTTAATGGCGAATAATACCAAAATTACCATACTTAAAATTTGTTTTGTCTTCATCTTTTCAGGTTTTAGGTTAATTAATAATGACAACACAAATTTAGTTGAGCCTCAGCAAGCCACATAAATTAAGTAGATGAACGTGTATTTAAAAGGAATGAACCTGCAATTTAATAGAATGAGCATGGATAAAATCCTAAATCAATTACGATTCAATGCCATTGATGTGTTTGAAGAATTAAAAATAAAGGCAGCGACACCTGTTAAATCAGGGGAAACAAATAATTACTAATGATTAAAAAAACACACTGATTATTCAATAGTTTTAAGGGGATTTTCACCGAACTATATTTCTTCGCCTTAGCGTTACAAATAAGAAAATCAGCGCGATTATGGTTCCAAGAAAATCGGCCAGAGGAAAAGCGAGCCATACGCCATCAATTCCCAAATTAAACACATGTGGCAAAATGAGCACAAGTGGTGTAACAAGTAACACCCAACGCTGTATGGCCAGCACAAAAGCTGCACGGGGTTGTCCCATGGCCTGATGAGCACCCATCGTGGTTTGGTAAATTCCCATTAACCACATCATGGAGATTATTATTCTTAAAGCCCGCGGTCCTTCCTGCATCAGATTCTGGTCTTTAGTAAAAAGACCGAAAATGGGTTCGGCAAATATTTGAAAAAAGATAATGGCCACAATGCCATATCCAACAGCATACATGAAACCCAGCTTAATGGTTCTTTTAATGCGCTCAGGGTTATCAGCACCAAAATTAAACCCGACAATGGGCTGCATACCCTGGTTGAGTCCATAAAGCGGCATACCGAAAAACAAAGTGATTTTATAAATTACGCCAAAAACGGCAATGGCCATATCGCCGCCCAGAGCGCCAAGCGTATGGTTCAAAACAACATTGGCCACACTGCTGGAAGAACGCATTCCAAAACCAGATAACCCTACAGATAATGCAGGCTTAAGCACCTGTTTGTTAAGCCTTAAGCACCTGAACTTGAAATTAATCACGTGATTTGGCTGCCTGAAATAGAGGATCAAATATACCAGTGTCGCAAATTTTCCAAGTATGGTAGCCAGTGCAGCCCCTTGCATCCCCATCTGGAGTGGAAAAATAAATATGTAATCGAGCACCACATTGACTATAATTCCAAGCAACATGGCATTCATAGCATCGCGTGCATTACCCTCTGCGCGCAAATAATTATTGGTACTCACACAAAAGGGAAACCAAAGCATACCAATGAAGACAATCTTACCATAATCATGCGCGTAGGGCAAAATTGTGGGAGTAGCACCAAATGCTTTCATTATTGGATCGGTAAAAATAAAGCCTATTGTGCTGAAAAAAGCACCTACCAGTATAACAAGTAAAAATCCGTTACCTGCAGTTCTATTAACTTTCTCTTCCTCTTTTCGTCCAAGCTGTCTCGATATTAACGTACCTGTACCAATACCAATCATGTGTGCAAAAGACGACACAATGGCCACCACAGGCAACACAATTGCTACACCTGCAATCCCCTGTGCACCAATCCCACGGCCAACAAATATGGTATCTACTATATTGTAGATTGCATTGGCAAACATGGCAATCATGGAAGGAAAAGAAAGTTTAAGTAGCAGCCTGTTTACATTGGCTGTACCCAGTTCTTTGTGTTTTTCAGGCATATAAAAAATAATTGAGCGTTGGCAAAGTTAAAAATACGTATTGAAACACCTCAATTCTGAAACAGGTTATTAATCTGTTTAAATTTATTTTTCAAAGGTCATAACCTGTCCCGATGCAACCGAAGTACAAAGTACGAACTCAGCGAAGTTAATCGGGATGGAACTAGCCATAAGTCCCATGTAAGCTGCATCCTTTTTGCAAGCTCAATATAAGCATGCTCGTGTACTTCGGCATGTTCAGCATAAATGTGGTTTATTTTTAGTCATGGCCCGGTTCATATAAAACATACACATACAAGCGGCTTGTAGATCCCCATTTCCATTCAATTCTCCAACATACAAAATTTACCGAATTAAGCTAAAATCATACATTTATAAACAATAAAAAGTAAAAATTGTACCTATTAATCTAAAGCAAGAAAAGCTTTGGTGTGATAGCAAATAATTAAATTTTATGTAACTTGCACAACTTTTAAAATCAGCACACAATGACAGAAGATATTATATTAGTTGACAAAGAAGATCAGCAAATAGGAACGGGAGAAAAGATGGAAGTGCACCGTAAAGGAATGCTACATCGTGCATTTTCTGTATTTGTATGGAACAAAGACGGGCATCTTATGGTGCAGCAGCGTGCCAAAACCAAATATCATACACCCGGTTTATGGAGTAATACTTGTTGCAGTCACCCCAAACCGGGCGAAACTGTTGAACAAGCCGCAAAAAGGAGGCTCGAAGAAGAAATGGGTTTTTCATGCGACTTAAACGAAGAAATGAGTATTATTTACCACACTCAATTCGACAACGACTTAATCGAACACGAATACGACCATGTTTTATTCGGACATTACGATGGTACACCGGTAATTAATCCTGAAGAGGTACATTCGTGGAAATGGATGAGTATAAATGATATTCACCGCGAGGTACGATTGCACCCGGAGTTATATACGGTTTGGTTCCGGATAATTATCGACCGACTCAAAAATGAAAATGTAATATAAAAAACAAAACCCGGTTAAATTTAAACCGGGTTTTGTTTTTTATGCTTTTTCAATTAGATATTTAGCGACTTTAGCCAATCCAGCGCCTCTTCACGTGATTCAAACCGCTCATTTTGAAATTTACGCTGATCTCTGCCTTTCACAATATTATCTACAGCAAACCTTACAAACGGATCTTTTTTAATAACAGTAGCAGAAGCCCTGTATCCGGCTTTTTCTGCCTGAGGCAACCACACCTCATTCAGCCATAGCTGATCTTCGCGTTTGAAAATAACCGCTCTGGAATTATCCGTTAAAACACTGGATATGTTATGCTCCTTAAGCGCATCAATCACAATCATGCATGCCCTCCTGAAGTTTTCACTTTTAGGCGCACCAAACCACTCAATTATTACAGTTTGCACATCCTCATCAAAAGCAATGTGACAATACTCTGTATTTAAATACTCCTGAGGCATAATTGTGCTAATTACTCAAAAACTGGCGTATAGCAGCATTAAATTCATCTGCTTTTTCGAATGGTAAAAAATGACCGCATTTTGGCAACATAATAAGTTTGCTGTCAGGAATTTTATTGTCACCAACCTTTGCTATGTCTTTGGTCCATCCCGGATTCAGGTACCTGTTTGGGATAAGATTATCATTTTCGCCAAAAACGATTAACGTAGGTTGTTTAATCAGATCCAGTTTATCAATCACCGGCTCATTTACCATACCATCAACAGATTGGGCTACAGTATGGCAATAATGATCAAAATCTTTTGCACTGCGCATAGCCAGCCTGTCGGTAATAATAAATTCGGCATCGTCGGGCAT